>JAEWDX010000046.1 GCA_023389895.1 Bacillota bacterium | reverse complement strand
GGGTGTAAGTTTAACAGCATTTTATAACCCAGCAGCTATCCTAATTATCATCTTTGGTACTATTTCTGCAGTAACAATTGCCTTTCCAATGCAAGAGTTAAAGCGTGTACCAAAGCTATTTAAGATTCTTTTTAAAGAAACTAAATTAGCAAATGATATTGAAATTATTAAGATGTTTTCACAATGGGCAGATTTAGCTCGTCGTGAAGGATTATTGGCACTCGAAAGTAAGGCTTCAGAGATTGAAGATCCATTTTTGAAAAATGGGCTTACATTAGCAATTGATGGGCAAAATGCTGACTATATCCGTGATGTTTTAACGGAAGAGGTTGAAGCAATGGAAGAACGTCATGCTAGTGGTTCTGCAATTTTTACTCAAGCAGGTACATATGCCCCGACTTTAGGGGTACTTGGTGCGGTAGTAGGGTTAATCGCCGCACTCGCAGATATGAATGATATCGAAAAACTGGGGCACGCTATTTCCGCTGCCTTCATGGCTACATTATTAGGTATTTTTACAGGTTATGTTTTATGGCACCCATTTGCAAATAAGCTTAAACGTAAATCTGCCGTAGAAGTTAAACAAAAAAGAATGATGATTGAGGGGATTCTTTCGGTTTTAGAAGGGGAGGCTCCACGTGTTATTTAACAAAAACTTGCTTCTTATTTAACGATGGAAGAACGTCGTCAAATTTCGGGTGAAAGCGGGGCGGGTGGTCTTGGCAAAGAAAGCTAAGAAAAAAAAGCATGAGGATCATATTGATGAGTCCTGGTTAGTACCATATGCAGATATTTTAACATTGCTATTGGCTGTGTTTATTATACTATTTGCATCTAGTTCCGTAGATCAAGAGAAATTGCAAAGAATGTCAGCAGTTTTTAATCAGGTATTCGATGGCGGTACAAGCTTTTTAGAGCAGCCTTCGCCAGTAGAAACTCCGAATGCAGAAAGTGATAAAACGCCACAACAAATACAGCAGAATTCAGCCTATTTAAAGGATCAGCAGGAGCTAGCTAAAATTAAAGATAGTGTTGAAAATTTTATTGCTGTTCATGAGATGGAAGGTCAATTTGCAACAGAAATGACGGATGAAGGTCTGCTTGTAACAATTCGTGATAGTATTCTATTCGATTCAGGTAAAGCAACCATTAAACCAGAATATAAACCGATTGCTAAGGAGCTTGCGGACGTATTAGTATCGGATCCAGCGCGTAATATAGTTATTACTGGTCATACTGATAATGTTCCAGCTGGACCTGCCTTCTCCTCTAACTTTGAATTATCGGGAATGCGAGCAATAAACTTCCTTAATATTTTACTGATCAGCAATTCGAAGTTAGATCCTACAAATTTCAGTTTTAAAGGCTACGGCGAAAACCGAGCTATTGCGCCAAATGATACTGCAGAAGGGCGTGCGAAAAACCGCCGAGTTGAAGTATTAATACTACCATTTGTTACTGAGGATGGTTCAGAAGCAAAAAGTACACAATAGAAAAAAGCTATTGGCAAAAGGCTTTGATCCTTTGCTAATAGCTTTTTCTCTCTAAAAATTATTATTTGCGTAACGATCCTAATTCAGCAACAATTGCCTGCATCTCACTTGGGCTAAAGGATTCCCGTTTCATCACCATTTCGTATAAATAAACTAAGTCTTCGTAATTTGCTTCATCAAAGTTTTCTGATTTCATGGCATCAACATTTACCATACGTAGCTTGTCTTTCATTTGGTCAACCATATAAATAACGTTCTCTTTTGACGGTACCGATAAATCCATTTTTGAAACCTTCCTTTCGTCATCCTCGCACATATCATTTCATTGAATAAAAAAAATGTCAACACTGTATTTGGGCATTGCTTTAAAAATAGACTGTTATTGGGTAGAATAAGGGCAGTAAGTCGTTTATTGGCTCTAAGGATTAGGATAAGGTGATTATGAAGCTGAATATATCTATGGAAAATGCTTAGTGGGAACGAAAATCAACTATAGATAATGGCTATAAGCTTGTTTATTGTTTACTGAAGAAATTTTAGGGAATATACATTTACACAAACGCAGGGGGTTTTTATTATGGGTCAAAGTAAATTATTAATTTCTGTTGTAACAGGTGCGGTAGTTGGTGCTGCGTTAAGTATGCTGGATCGTACTACTCGCGAAAAAACAATAGCTTCTACACAAAAGATGAAGGAAGCAATTTCGTATTATGCGGCTAATCGCGATGAATTACAGGTTTTAGTTGAGGAAAAGGTATTGGCAGCAAAAGTACTTTGTGAAAGTGTATCAGAAAATGTCAACACAATAGCTGAAAAGGTGGATGAATTTAAGGAGCTACCTTCCACAATTCAGGAAATGATAAATGATACAAAATCAGCCTTTTCTTTACCTCATAAAGAATAGCTTGTCTGATAGGAGGGGAATTGTATGGAAAAGAATAAAACGTCCATACATACAGCAATTGGTGTGGTGAAATCATTTGTTAAGCCAGATGAGGATAGTGTAGATATGACAACCTCTAGGGGCTTTCTGCAAGATTTATTACTACGCTTACAACGGGTTGAAATATCAGCTCTTGCTGCCCAGTTGGCTTATTTCTTTTTACTATCTTTCTTCCCACTACTGATTTTCCTAGTCACTTTACTACCATATTTAAATTTAGAAACGACGCAGGTGTATTCGTTTTTAGTGAATGTCATGCCAGATGAAGTATATAGAC
>JAEWDX010000177.1 GCA_023389895.1 Bacillota bacterium | reverse complement strand
GTGCAAAGTTCCTCATAAACAGCGGGAATTTTTAATCTTTCGATGTTCTGAAGTCGTTGCTGAAAGTGCTGGGCTGTTTCCATTTCTGTTTTATAATCCAATTCTCTTTCTATCACAATTCTTAGCTCCTGATACAGCTTTTTAAAGCTAATAAACCCTTTTGGCACAGGGGCGAAGTAATGAGCAAACCAAATAATAATAGCGAGTGATTGAAAGTCTGTCCGGACGATGGATTGTATCGTTGGTCGTTGAACCTTTATTGCGACCGTTGTTCCATCCTTTAATACTCCACGATATACCTCGCCGATTGATGCAGATGCTACTGCTTTCTGTTCAATGAATTGAAGCCTTTCCTCGAGCGGGCCTTGCCACTCGCTTTCCAACACGTGTTTGATATCTTTCCAAGGGGACGGAGGAACTTGATCGACAAGGTCTTCAATTTGTTTAATAAAATGATTCGGCAATAAATCTGAACGAATACTTAGCATTTGTCCAACTTTTATGAGCAGACCCTGCAGTTCAAAAAGAGTTTCGCGAAATTGCCGACCAAACTTTTCCCATAATAGGTCCCAATCCTTCGCAGGCTTTTTCGAAAACTTATACCAATACACTTGAATAAAGACAGATAAGGCAAGGGTTAAAACTTTCCACATGCGATACCATTTTTTCTCAGACTTCATAAGGAATCCTCCGTTTTAAAATATTAATGGATAATTTACCCTGAAAAAGATATATTATGCTATTAGTATAATAGGCTGGAAGATTGATTACTATGGGGAAATATACAAGAAGTATGCAAATGATTTTTTGGAAAAAATGTTGATATCCCATTTTGAATAATTAAAGGAGTATTGTTTAGTGGGGATATTGTGAGAACTTGCATGTTTACAGCGAAGAGGTTAGGGTTCCTATTCATGTGTTTCATCTTATTAGATGGTATAAATAATGGTACTCGTCTCAAAAAGCTTTAGTTTGAAAAAGCGTCGATCTAAAGTGGCATGGAAAAGTTAAGTAGAGTTTTTTGAGGAAATTAAGAGTGACTAAATAAGTATCAAATATACTAGTTTTTATTTATTCTATTAAAGTACATTTCATGTTTACCGACTTGTTTAGAAAGGAATTCGATATCCTGATTAAGGTCTTTTGTATTTCTATCAATTCTTTCGAGAATCGCTAATGTATCATCGTTAGCTGTTTCAGAAACTGCAATTAAAGTAGTTTCGATTCGATTAAGCTGTTCATTTACCTTCTCGAATTGTGCATCAACCTTAACGAATTGATCATCAATCTTCTCGAATTTTTGATTAACGATTTTGAATTGCTTTTAAAATTGTCTCCATTGAATATCACCTCCTTCATTCACACTATTATACAGGAAATTGGATAATTCGGTATATCTTCATTGCTTTTATATGAAGATAATTCTAAGATCCTTCTGTAAAAGTACAAGTACAAGTACAAGTAGAGATACTTTCTGAGTATGAAAATACCCCCAAAAATTCACTTTTTAGAATTAAGAAGAGAAGTCATTTTATTTTTAAAAAGAATTTACTTCTTAATCGGAAAGAGCAAATTAAATCGATCGCTAGTTTTGCCCGTGAAAAAATTGGTTTAGAAGAGAATTTTAATAAAAATTTACTGTTTTACTAGAAAAAGCAGGAGCTTTTATTTTTGAAAAAGAAATAAGTGAAACAATTGATATCTATAGTTTGTGGACTGAGGATGAGCGCCTTTATATTATGCTAGAATCGGAAAAAAATCAGCGGAAAGAAGAAATTTCAATTTAGCTCACGAATTAGAACACTTACGATTACATTATAAAGTGGAATTTACGATGTAAGAAAAGCTCTTGAGAATAAGGCGGCTTTATTTGTGGCGGTTTTTCTATTACTAGAAAGAAAATACCTATTAGAATGCAAAGGAATAGGCAAGTTATCAAATCTAGATGCTTATTATAGGCATTAAGCAAACATTGAGAAAAGGAAAAAGAGGACCTCCCTGTAAGTGAATTGGATTTGGAGTTAGTTAAATAGAATTTAGGAAGATGTATCGTTTTTTTATGAGTGTGTGAAGCATAAGAAAAATCACAACAAAAAAGATGTCTAGAATGAAACTTCTGAAACACCTTTATTAATTATAGAGAATAGGGGGCCCGAACCCTTGAAATCTCAAACGTTCTTCCATCTGAGCTAAGCCCCCTGAGTGATGTTCGAAGTTATTGATTATCAATCTTTCCAAACAAAATCTCATCCAATTTATTTCGTATTTTTGAAATCTCATCGTATCCAGTTGTTGGAAGCCTTAATAAAGGAAAAGGGTATAATTTGCATATATTATTTTTCAACTTATCCCGCTTTATTTGATCCGGATTATTTCTGTGTGAAGAAAATCCGTCAACCTCAATGGCGAGAAGAGGTTGTTTATTTAGCGCATCATATATTACAAAATCAAATGAAGCTCTGTTCTTTATGTATTTTATTTCGGCATCGCTCATTTTCTCTGTATTTTTGAATAGATCTTTGAGGTATACTTGTGTGCTAAAAAATACACATCTGTACTTTTCTTCGCTAACTATATCAGTTAAAACTTGCCATATGATATTTTCAGATTTATATTTGGATTTTGCTATCAAACGATTTTGTAAGTAATTCAAGCGCTCTGAGTACTCAGAGTATAGTAAATCGAAAACCGATATAAGGTCACTTTGAGTAATATGTTTGTGCATAGAATTATATTCAATATAACGTATCAAATTACCAATATCATTTCTAGATTTTCGAAAAAGCGCATGATCTGTAAGTAAAATAAATTGTTTCTGGGCTCTGGATACTGCAACATTAACTAGGCACGAGTTTTCTACAAATTTTTTTCCTTTCTGTCCGTTTTTTGTTTGATCAAGTACTGTAGACATAATCATAATGGGTTTTTCACGTCCTTGATATTTATGAACAGTATCAATTTCAATATCATTTTCTAACTTAGAATCTGCTTCTTCGACTTGCAATCGGTACGGTGTAGTAAAACCAATTTCTTCATTAGGAACATGGTCTAGGCGGAGTTCTTTTAAAATCTCTTCATTCACAACATCAATTTCTCTATGATTAAAGTGACCTTCACTCCCTTTAATTGTTACTTCTCGATAATGATTTCCTCTAGCTGTATAATAAATCCTAATAGGAATATCGGAATCTGTTTCAGAGGTAAATGAAATTAATTCGTTATCATAGTACTGTTCATTACAAAAACCTATGATTTTTGGATGACATCTATAATGTTCTTTTAAGATAACCCTAGGTATGTCATTATCATACATGGTGAGAAATGATGTTAGAAGACTATGTTTAAAATAGTTATAAGCAATATCAACTTGATCAGCCTTTAATTTTCTTTCAATTTTTTCATTTACAATTTGAGGTAACTGCTTAGTATCTCCTACAACGATTAGATTTTTACAACAAGACATTGCAAGTACCCCTGTTAAAATATCAACTTGGGATGCTTCATCAATAATGACATAGTCAAATAAGAAATTATCAGGAATGCAAGAACGCAATGAATGAGTAGTACTAAGTAGTATAGGAAAATGTTCTAAGAATCCATCGAAATTTGATTTGAAATTTTTCTCATTCCCACTAAACTTTTGTTTGTTTTTGTATCTTTGATGTAATTTATGTTTAAACAAAACTGAGGAATTAGCCTCATGCATTTGTAATAAATCTTCGAAGGATTCCTGATTTAACTTTAGCTGAATATCATTTTTTTCTTTTTCTAATTGTGCTAATTTAGTTTCATAATATTTCATTTGGAGACGTGTAATCATTTCTATTCTATTCTTTTTTAAATTTTTAAAATCAAAAAAGCCATATTTAAAAAGTAACTTTGCCTTTTGCGCTATTTGTAATGAATAGTCATCTGAATGATATTCATCTGCCAAAAAAGCAATTATATTTTCCGGGGTTTGACGGCGGAAAAATAAACGTTCCATTCCATCAAAGTTTTGTTTGTTATTATGAAGCTGAAAATGTTTTTGTTCTAAACGAAAAGCCGCTATCTTCTGTTCAAGTATTGCTTTTTGATTTGCCAGATCCATTAGGGTATGTAATCTTTGAGTTAAATCATGTACTGTTTTTGCGGCTTCATCAACTTTATCACTTTTAAAATCAACGACATCATATTCAGGTAAGTTTTTGAAAAATGTTTCTCTGTTCTTTAATTTCCCTAAAGATGCAACAACAAAACCATATCCGTATTTTTCTAACTTTTCTTTTACATTTAGTACAGCTGCATTATTGCTAGAGACAACAGCTACGGATTTATTTCGCATAAAAGCTAGGTTCGCTAAGATATTTAAGATGGTTTGCGTTTTACCAGTCCCAGGTGGCCCTTCAATAATAGAAATCTTATTTAGTAAGGCTTGTTCTAAAGCTTGTTTTTGGCTTAAATTAAATCGAAACGGAAAAATAATTGGGACTGTATCCGGTTCAATTTGTGTTATTTGTGATTGACTCATATAGGTTGCCAGTACACTTTGTTTATTTATAGCATTTATTTTGGAAAACTGTTTCTTAAGAAAGGCTTCATCCTCTTCATCTGAACTAGTGTATTGTGCAATATCATTCCAGTAATCGAGAAGCTTTCCAATTTGATTGTAGATATCTTCATTGGCAGTAATGCTAATTGAAGTGGTTTCATAAATTCTTGATTCTTGACTTTTGAAGAAAACCTTTGTTTTTTCCGCAAATACAAGCACTTTTTGCACATTGCAGAGTGGAAAGCCTTCGTTTAGGATGACTTGATCTTTTATTTGAATATGCTGTGGGTTTTCTCTCACTATGATGTTTTCTGGAAAGTAGTTGTAGGTTTTCATATTTTTATTAAATCTAATCTTTATTTTTGTTTCTTCGGTTATACACTCAGCGATATCTTTCGTTTGGTCGCCCTTATCTGTAATAATTAAAATTTTCTGCTCGTCCATTTTCTTTATCTCCAGTTAATAATTATCGGGTATTTATGACTATATGATTCCACATCTAATTAATTTCTCCTCTAAAGATTAGCATATAAACAGCTTTATATTACAGTATCATGGGTAGTATAGCTCATAAGTTGAGTTGTTTAAGGTTTAAATTAACTCGTTGTTTCCTTATTTCTCGTAATTGAATTGATGTTTGAAGCTATTTAAAGGCATGGAAAATAAATATAAGATATTTATGACAATTTATTTAAAATGATAGGATCAATATTAAGGCAACCTAACGTGTTTAAAGATTTTTAATTAATGGAAAAGGAAGAATTCCACAGAAAAAGACTGCCGTTCAAACTCTAATTTCTTTGAGCTTGTCAACAGTCTAAAATCACTTCCTAATGAAGTGTAATATTTGGTGTACTTGTATGTCGCACTCTACTTGAGTGCATGAATTGGAATATTTCTACCATCAATAGGACTTATATGCCGTTTTTTAAATCGTGAATAAGACATGGTGCATTTGTGATTAACTAGATGATTACCCTGCCCAATAAGGATAACTTTTCTTATAGTTGAAAAATAAACTTTTTAAACATTTAGTAAGACAATGGACAAATTTAGCGTCGCAATTCGTATTTAGGTATTCAAATCCCTCTGTTATCTCGAAGTTCTACAATAGTTCCTTCAGGTGCTTTAATTTTGCACAAACTGCCATTCTCTACATAATATATGTATTCGTTGTTCTTTAATATAAATTCTGTACCTAATTCTCGTAAACGGATGACCTCTGCATTTAAATCTTGAACCCATAAACAAAAATGCGATAGACCTTGACTATTGGTATTTCCATCAGTAAGTATTTCATTGCACTTTCCAGTCTGAAGTTCAATATAAAAGCCTTCTAACTGAAGCCATGTGTTAAAATTTCTACCATGGAAATCAGGTGATTCTTGGACAATCTTAAAGCCTAGTCCTTCAGTGTAAAATCTTAGTGTTTCTAAATATGTATTTGTTTGTATACACAAATGATGTACAAAATGATTTGTCATAACTTCCTCGTCTCTATTAATAAATGTATTTAAATTCTATTATACAAAATTAATCATTTAATTGCGGTTTAAGTAAAAGCAAGTAACGATGCAAAATGATAGAAAGATTTCCTCATTGGAAGCTAGTGAATTATTGTGTTAATTTGACACACAGAACGTAATAAAAAAGGGGAAAGTTTCCCACTTGTTACATTTTTAAAATAATGGCTTTTGAAAACCATTAATTTGTGCAATAACTGCAATTTGTCCAACATGGTATTTTTCATGTGAATAAACATGATCAAACAGCCAGTTTAGAGTTGGCACTGAAGGTGGTGTCCATCCGTCCGAGAACTTAGGGATTTCAACGAGTGTATTTAGTTGTGAAGTTTCTAATTGGTGTAGGATACTATCTGTGTATTTTCTAATCTGAATATAGCTTTCTAAAATTTCTTTAGGGGTACAGTATTCATTAATATTTAAAATACAACTCTCTTTTTGACTGATTTCATTAATCCAATAATCTTCACTGCTAGATATATGAGAGATTATCCAAGCAAGATTATTTGGATAAACATCTGATTTCATAAACCAACATTCTTCATCAAGATTGGTTAGGTAGGGGATTAAAATTTTTCTAGGATCATTTCGAAATGGAAAAAGCAAGAAAAACATCCTTTCTGTTTATATTACGCTTTAATTCATTATAAACAAATAAATGTTGATATTGTCATAAAAATCCGGATAATCCGTTATGGATTTCGATGATAGTGGAATGAAAGAAGGATTAAAAAGGTAGTGATTGCAGAAAAATATAAAAAATCAGTTTGACGACAATTAGTGAAGCTATATGGAAAATTATTTTATAAAAACAAAAGAACCCTTGATATACAAGGGTTCCGAGTATGGAGAATAGGGGGCTCGAACCCCTGACCTCTACGCTGCCAGCGTAGCGCTCTCCCAGCTGAGCTAATCCCCCAATTACTGGTACAACAATGATTATATCGGCAACATTGGAATTTGGCAAGGGGGCTACTGCAAACTCTCAATCTCAACACTTCTCATACCGCTTAATTCAGAAATACTATAATAAATATCTGTTATGCTCTTCTTATCACTTATCGTTACAACGAGTTGAATGAGATGCAACTGATCCTCTAAATCCTTTATTCTCACACGCTTAATCGAGATTTTTAAATCCTTGACAGCTGAAAGGATGTCCGCAATATTTTCTTTATTGCTAACCTTTAATTGAAGGGTCACTTCTTTCTCGCGTAATTGTCTTGGACCGATAAGTTTGATCAAGAATGGAATCACTTCAACACTAATGATCAGAAGGGCCACTCCTGCCATTGCTTCAAAATAGAAGCCAGCACCAACTGCAATGCCAATTCCTGCAGCTCCCCAAATTAAGGCTGCCGTAGTCAGTCCAGAAATACTATCATTTCCTCTTCGCAAAATCACACCGGCTCCTAAAAAGCCAATTCCAGAAACAATTTGTGCAGCTAAACGCAGCGGATCCATCGTAATCGTAACGCCAATTTTTACAGGGAAAATATAGGCAGATTCAATGGACACGATTGTTAATAGACAACTAACGATGGAGATAACGAGACTCGTCTTTAATCCAACAGGCTTTCTTTTTAGTTCGCGCTCGATGCCGATAACAAGACCAAGAATAGCAGAAAGTCCTAATTTCATTAAAATCTCCACTTCTAAATGGTTCATAACATAATATCCTTTCTTTTTACTATAGTTGGCTTTAAATGGGTAGTAGATTTCAATCTAGTAATAAAAGGATTGAAATAAATGCTTCTACATGTTGAAATATGAGATATAGGATTGATGATAAGGAGAATTATAGATGATGTCTGAAATAAAAGTAAATCCTTATGTAGCACTGACCATTGGCGTTATTTCGGTGTCGACCTCAGCAATTCTTGTAAAAGTATCAACAGCTCCAGCTGGGGTCATTGCTTTTTATCGGTTGTTTTTTTCAGTCTTATTTATGTTGCCGATATTTTTATTAAAATATGTTCCAGAGCT
>JAEWDX010000025.1 GCA_023389895.1 Bacillota bacterium | reverse complement strand
CTAAGCAGTATGGAGTCACTACTGCAGAACGTCTTGGAGAGGCACTTGAAAAATGTCCCAATCTAGTAGTCATTCGCCCACGTATGCAGGAATACATCAACGTGTCCCTGCAGATTACGGAGATTCTTCAATCTTATACTGATTTGGTTGAGCCATACAGTATTGATGAACAATTCTTGGATATTACAGGAAGTTTAAAGCTTTTTGGTGATCCAATAAAAATGGCCAAAGATATTCAACATAAGGTCATGGAAAAAACAGGAGTTTATATACGTGTTGGCATTAGTGAAAATAAAGTGCTCTCCAAAATGGCCTGTGACAATTTTGCTAAACATAACCATTCTGGTATCTTCTTTTTACATGCAGAAAAATTGCAAGAGGTGCTTTGGCCATTGCCCGTTTACCAATTGTTTATGGTCGGCTCCCGAATGCGCCAGCACTTAAATGGAATGGGGATTTTCACAATCGGTCAGTTGGCGCAAACACCATTAGCAAAATTGAAAGCAAAATGGGGGATTAATGGTGAAGTCCTATGGCTGATTGCGAATGGATGTGATAACTCACCAGTCAGGCCTACTACCTATAATCTACAAAAAGTTATCGGACATCAGATGACCCTCCCCTTTGATTTCCGTGCTCTTGATGAAATCATGGTTCCTCTATTAGAACTTTCTGAGCTAGTATGTCAGCGCACTCGAGCGAAAGGCTATATGGGATGGGTCGTCTCAGTCGGCTGTCAAGGAGCTGATTTTAGCCGCCCCTATCGTTTCAACAAACAAATGAAATTGCCTGAGCCGACCAACCTTACAAATGAGGTTTATGAAGCGGCAGCAGCATTATTTAAACGGAACTGGGATGGCCAGCCTATTCGAAAAGTCGGAATTACGCTAAGTCAGCTTGTAAGCGACCAAGAATATCAGTTGACTTTATTCATTGACCGGGAGCAAAAGTTAAGGTTGGAAAGGGTTACGGACCGCATTAAAGAAAAATACGGGAATGCTTCCATTATAAGGGCAGCCTCTTTAAAGCGCTTCGGTCAAGCACGGGAGCGAGCACAAAAAATTGGGGGGCATAGTAAATGAGCAAAAAACTGCAAGATAACGGTTTATTTGAATCATCAAGAATGATGCTTCCAGAGCATAAGGAGGCCTTCATCCTTCATCAGCAAAGTTTACAAAAAAAAGTGCGACCACAATTAGATGATCAAGAAAAAGACCGACTCTCTCGAATCATAACTGAATCGCTATATTCCAAAAAGGAAATGACTTTCATGCTATTTGCAGAATTCGATGAAAGCTCATTAAGTGGGATCGTAATAAAAGTAGATCAGCAACAACAAAAGGTGAAACTTGCTCAGGTTAATGATTTTATTTGGATAAATATAGCTGATATTATTGATGTCATACCTTGATGAATTTCTTTCAAATATAATTTGTTCTTCTCTGACTACTTTTCATGTTTGATCTTAATCCTGAAGAAATTGCGTATAAGGAGAAAAGCAACAGTAAATAGGCTAATAAAGGGAAAATAATCACCCACTGTGCATGATACAAGAAAGAGCGGGATTGACCAATTAAACCAGCCCATTCATTTGTGATAGAAAGATAAATTGTCGGGAGATACTGTTTCTCAGTGCCTCCTAAAAAAAGATTAAAAATACCTAGCTGCCCAATAATATGGAGCGCCTGGATACATTCATTAAGAAAAATAGTTAATAAATTCCCTTTTAGTGCAGGATATATATGCTTCATAGATATATGGATATTATTCCCACCGAGAGTTCTTGCTGCCTCAACAAAAGCATTTTTCTTAATCTCTAATGTTTTACGGTATATAACATTAAAAACTCCTGAAATACCTAGGAGGATCATTAGTACAGCTTGAATGAATGCCAGCATTGGCGGAGATAGCACCGGTTCAATCGTAATCCCTACCATAATAAAGTAAATAATGATAAAGATCGGAATTCCACTAAAAAGGGAAACACTTCTCGGTCTTTTAAGCATGGGCTGCCGATTTCTCATTCCACTAAGGATGCCTGATATGCTTCCGATCACCACTCTAGCAAGTGCAACAAACAAAACGGTGAAAATAGTATATTTAGCCCCGTAAAGCATTAAAGTTAAAAGATCATATCCCCATTTGTCCGTTCCAAATAAATGTTCTTTAGATGGAGGAAAGGGTGAACTAATTAGCTGTCTTTGCCCCTCACTATTAATTATGTAATCAATTTTTTTCGAGTATTCAAGATCATATGGCGCCACATATGGACCTATTAAAGCAACTACGATAAAAAAGACAAAAATAAGGATTCCTATAATTAATTGGAGATTCATTTTATTTTTCATTTAGAAATAACCCTTTCTATCGCAGCGATTAATAGCCATAAGGAGGAATAGCAGGCTAAATAAAGGATAAAAAAAGAAATAAGGCACATAATCACAAGATTATACTGATAACCAAAATGAACTTGATATTGAAATAATATCGTCGTTAAGCCACGAGTATTATACAAATACTCAACAACAAACAAATTTCCCATCATAATACTAATTACTTTGTGCAAATCTGCTTTCAAATAGGGAATAACATTTGATGTAATATAATAAATATAGATATATATTTTTTTAAGGCCTTTAGACTTAGCCGTAAGAATATAGTTTTCAGTTGTTATATCAAAAGTTACCTCTGAAAGACTTTTTACTAAATAGACAAAAGGCACGAGTATTAATGTTAATAAAGGTAGGAAAAGTGCTGGGTCACTGATGGAGGAAGAAGCAACTTTAACGGTTTTAAACCCTATGCTCTTATTAAGATAGACGACTAGTAACTGCAGCATGAGAACTAATAGAAAATCGGGAATTATACCAATAAAGCCGATGCTAGCATCGATCCATTTGCTTGATTTTTTCCAAAAAAAGATTCCTAAAATCATTGAAAGGAAAACGACTATTATTGCCGAAGTTATTAAATATAAATAGGAAGAGATAAAAAATGAAATAAGATCATTAAATATAAGACGTGTTCTGTCTCCTTGCTGATAATAAAAGGAATCCCCCGTAAAAAAGCCCTTTATGAAAGCACTCATATTGTGAAAAATAGCCGCTAAATCAAGATTAAATTTCCCATCAACATTCGCGATTCCCAATGGAATCGCGGCCAATATCAACAATAATATTAAACTAGTAATATATCGAAATAAAGATGTCATTTTTCACCTCGTTATATAAAAATTAAAAGGTCATATTGATTATTTTTTCTCAAACAGCGACCTTCCTAGCCGCTCAAACAAACGGGGAAAAAGAGCATAAATAATACTTCCCACATTCATCCAACGAGGTAAATTAATTTCTCTAGTCGGTGTTAACATCGAATCAACTACTTTTTTGGCTACATAATCAGGTTTTAGCATATATTTCTTAACATTTTTTACGTAGGTTCCGTTTTCATCAGCGATCGAAAAGAAATTAGTTTCAATCGGTCCCGGATTCACAGCTGTCACATAAATATGATCCTTTAAAGCCTCCATTCTTAAACTATTTGTATAGCCAAGAACAGCATGCTTCGTTGCAGCATATGCGCTTGATTTAGGTGTGGCAATTTTGCCAGCCTGTGAAGCGATATTAATAATATGTCCGTTCCCCTGCTCTTGCATTTTCGGTAAAACCATCGCTGTACAAGCCATCAATCCAACGACATTAACAGCAAACATTCCTTTTATCTCATCCAAGCTCGCCTCAGACGCTGCTTTAAAAACCCCGAAACCAGCATTATTCACAAGTACATCAACATGGCTAAGCTCGTTGAGGACGCTTGAAAAAACAGCTTGCACCTCATCCGTGCTGGAAACATCGAGCTTATAGACCGTGACTTTAACTCCGAAACGGCGCTCAAGATCCCTTTTCAGTTGATTTAGCTTCTCGATATTTCGCGCAAGCAAAACAAGATTGGCTCCCCTCTCTGCACAGAGAGAAGCCATTTCAGCACCAATTCCACTTGATGCACCTGTTATAATAATATTTTTCCCAGCTAGTCTATTTTCCAAAGTTTCACCTCATTTAGCCTCTAGGTACTCATCCTAAAAATGGTGCTTGATATTTACGTCATCCTTTAGACAACTAGCTTTTTAAACATAATACAAAAACGCCGCCTGCTCTTTATTAACATTTATTTCCCCTAAGGACTGTAAATAGTCAAGCTGGGCAATCGTTTCTGAAATCGTTAACGATAATTCCTTCTCATACACTTTCGGGAAAAGGCGCCTGCAAATCTCAAAGACAGTAAGCGGTTCTTCCTTGAGCCAATTTTTCACCTTCATCGCCCGTTCATGCTGCTGAAGAAGTCTTTTATCAATTAATTCATTAACACGAATGATCTCTTCCCCATGTCCTGCATAAAGAAGTTGAACAGGAAGTGATTTTAGCTTATTTAATGATTCATTGTATTGCAATAGTGACTTTGGACGCTTATGTGTCCCAGGTAAAGGTGGTTCTATAAGCGGATTTGGAGATATATGAGCAAGGAGTAGATCCCCCGCGATGAAAACACCATCCTTTTCCCGTAATAACCCGATATGACTCTGGGCATGCCCCGGTGTTTCAATGACAGTCCAATTCTCCATCCCAAGCAGAGAGTCTCCTTCTTTCAATTGACCAGTTAGCGGACGATTGCAAGCATAACGTAAAGTCTTTTTTAAAGCGCCAATAAGCGGGAAGTATTGTTCAGGAACACCAAACTCCTTAAAAAGTCCGAAATAAAATTGATCATGTTCTTCAAGAAATTCTTTCGTTCTAAATAGCCATCTTTCATTAAGCTGATGCCCGTATACATCTAAGCTATCAGGAAAATATTCTAATAAACCTGCATGATCAGGATGATGATGGGTTAGTACAACCTGCTCAATATCCTTTGCTACTAAGCCTAAATCCTTAAGCTGGATATTTAATGCCTCCCATGCTAGATCTGTTTTTGGACCTACGTCAATAAGGGTTAGCCGATCCCCTTTTACAACATATACATTGACATCACCGACTGGAAACGGAGTCGGGATGACGATTTTAGCAATGCCATCTTTCCACTCAACCATTTTTTCAACCCCTAAAATACATTATATCTAAATAATGATTATCACAATCTATGCTCGTGAAAATTAATCATAAACAAAGTTTAACTCTTTTTTGATTAATTGTCATTATTTTCACATAACTTTTATTAAACATTGAAGATGGAATGCGTTAGAGAAATTTATAGTGAGATGATTTTTTCTATATCACGGTGTTCTTTTTAAAGAACATATGGTATTCTATATAAAACAACAATCTATTATGAGCGTACGGAGGCAACAAAATAATGAAATCAAGAAAAAAGTCAAAAATCTGGCTTCGAGTCGCATTGATCACTTTTCTCATAATTCTCATTGGTTCAAGTGCCTACGGATATACGATTTATCAATCATTAACAACTACAATTGAAACCATGCATGAGCCAATTGAAAGAAAACTCTCAACGATACGAATCGAAGAAGTAACCTTAACGAAAAAGGAACCCTTCTCTGTGCTCATGCTTGGTGTAGATGAACGAAAAGATGATCGCGGACGATCAGATACACTGATCGTTTTAACTGTCAATCCTAATCAAAATTCCGTCAAAATGCTCAGCATTCCACGCGATACTCGAACGAGCATAATTGGATACAATATCGATGATAAAATCAATCATGCTTATGCATTTGGTGGAATAGAAATGTCTATGGCAACAGTAGAAAAATTCTTAAACATCCCGATCGATTACTACATAAAAATCAATATGGAGGGATTTGAAGAAATTGTTGATGCTCTCGGTGGGATTTCTATTATAAATGATCTTGATTTTTCATCTGATGGCATTCATTTTCCAGAGGGAGAAATCACTTTAAACGGAAAGGAAGCACTAACGTTTTCAAGGATGAGATATGAAGATCCTCGTGGAGATTTCGGTCGCCAACTAAGACAGCGGCAAATTATTCAAGCCATCCTTAAAGAAGGAGCGAGCTTTTCTTCGCTAACAAATTTCCGTGAAATTTTTAAGGCACTAGGCAGTAATATAAAAACCAATCTAATATTTGATGAAATGACTGATATTCAAAAAAATTATCGGTCGGCAGCTAAACAGGTTGAACAACTGTCAATTTCCGGGAAAGGAACAATGATAAATGAAATTTATTATTTAATCATTTCAGAGGAAGAAAAAGAAAGGATTCAAGATGAACTGAGAAATCATTTAGAAATATAATAAGAAAAGCGGAAGACCTTGTTCAAACAACTAATCTTAAACAATCAAAAAAGTTCTTTTTTTCGAAACATTTAACCCTTGACAAACTTACATGTTTTCATCCATAATCACTATTAATATCAAAAGCGATCGATTACAATAGCTTTTCATTGGAAATGAATCAAGGCGAAGTTAATTAGCGAAAATGCGATGAATAAGGCCAGTAAATGGGAAATGGCGAAAGAGAATGAAGCTCAGCGGCTGAAAGGCTTCATCGTCCACTTTACCTTTGAACCTACCTTAAGAGCGGTTAGGCAAACCTAAACGTGCTTCCGGCGTTAACGGAGCAGAGATGCCTTTTTAGCAAAAAAAGCAGATTCAAGACAGCTTATTTCTTTGTCAATCTGTTTTTTCTAATTCAATTAAAAGGGTAATTGAAGGTGGTACCACGAAAAGCAATGTCCTTTCGTCCTTTACGGGATGAAGGGACTTTTTTATTTACTTTTTTTAAAAAAGTTCAAGGAGGGAACAGCAATGAAAAAATTAGCAGTCATTGGTGCCGGTTCCATAGCAGAGGCATTAATATGTGGCATCATTGAAAACAGATTGATCGACAGTCAATCTATTTGGGTAACAAATAAAACAGATCACGATAAATTAAACATGCTACAAGCCAAATATGGAATCAATGCAACTTATCAATTAAATGAACTATTCAAGGAGACAGAAATTGTTATCTTAGCCATGAAACCAAAAGATGCTGAAAAAGCGATCACCGATATTAAAGATTATTTAACAAATAAAATGCTCATCATCTCCGTATTAGCTGGAGTATCAATCAGTACGATCGAGCGACTTGCAGGAAAATCATTTGCCATTATAAGAGCGATGCCAAACACATCAGCCGCTATCGGTAAATCGGCTACAGCACTAGCTGTTAATCCAAGCGTTTCCGAATCACAAATGAAGTTTGCAAAAGAAATGTTTGCAACGGTTGGATTGACAGCACTCGTCGAAGAGAGCCAACTCGATGCAGTTACAGGCTTATCAGGAAGCGGTCCCGCCTATATTTATTATCTTGCTGAAGCAATGGAAAAAAGCGCCACTGATATTGGGCTTGAAAAAGGTATGGCAAAGCAATTGATTATCCAAACATTAATTGGTGCAGCGGAAATGCTAGCAAAATCGACTAAGGAGCCACAGCAGCTCCGCAAAGAAGTGACAAGCCCTGGCGGAACGACGGAGGCTGGAATAAAAATTTTGGAAGCATATAAAGTTCAGCACGCCTTCATTGACTGTATAAAGGAAGCAACTGCCCATTCAAAACGACTTGGGCAAACATTTAAATAAGCCGTTTTTGTCAAAGGCTCATTTCTAAAAGATTGTTGCTTTTTTGATTGGCCGATAAAATGCGGATATTGGCCGATAAAACCATCAAAATGGCCAATAAACATACTAAATTCGCCGATAAAATGCGGATATTTACTGATAAATGATTTGTGCTGGCTTAAAAAGCTAAATTATTCATTTTTCAAAAACCTTAATAAATTGCTATACTAAAACTAAAGATAGCTACAGATAGAAGGAGGTCCTTATTGAATGACCACTAAACTTTTTACCCCTTTTACAATTAAAAATACATGCTTTAAAAATCGGATTGTTATGGCGCCGATGTGTATGTATTCATCTCAAAATGAAGACGGCATGGTTGAAAATTGGCATCGAGCCCATTATACAAGCCGGGCAGTCGGGCAAGTCGGGCTCATTATTTTAGAAGCTACAGCAGTTAGCCCCGAAGGCCGAATCTCTTCAAAGGATTTAGGGATTTGGAGTGATAAACATATTAACGGGTTACAGGAGCTAACGAATTTAATGAAAGAGCATGGGGCTCAACCTGGTATTCAGCTTGCACATGCGGGAAGAAAAGCGATGATTGAGGGAGAAATCCTTGCTCCGTCTGCCATTCCATTTAATGAAAAAATGAAAACACCGAAAGAAATGAGGAAAGAAGAAATACAAGAAACGATCATCGCCTTCAAGCTAGGAGCTGAACGAGCAAAAAAAGCTGGTTTTGAAGTGATTGAAATTCACGGTGCCCATGGTTATTTAATCAATGAATTTCTCTCACCACTTACGAATAAACGAAGCGATGAATACGGTGGTTCACAAGAGAATCGTTACCGCTTCCTTCGTGAAATTATCGAAGCGATCAAAACCGTTTGGAATGGGCCTTTATTTGTCAGAATTTCTGCAAGTGACTATCACGAGCATGGCTTAACGGTTGAGGATTATGTGCAAATGGGAAAATGGATGAAAGAGCAAGGGATTGATTTAATCGATGTTAGCTCAGGTGCAGTTGTCCCAGCTAACATCCATACTTACCCAGGCTATCAAGTGAAATTTGCTGAACAGATTAAACTGAAGGCTTCCATTTTGACAGGTGCCGTTGGACTCATCACATCAGGACTGCAAGCTGAGGAAATTTTGCAAAACGAACGCGCAGATTTCATTTTCATTGGTCGGGAGCTATTGCGGGATCCTTACTGGGCACGAACAGCCGCAAAAGAACTCAATGTGAAAATAGAATCACCCCGACAATACGAGCGTGGCTGGAATATTTAGCTAAAAATATTGAATGCCTATGGGGTGTGCGGACAAAATTTTCGCAAGAGCCATTTTTTCTACACACCCCATGGGCTTAATTTACCCCACTCTTAACGGGCAGTAAGACTAACCATCAGTGGGGATGAGGCAAACTAAGAACGCGACGTCCTCCTAAAACATTCGTTTTAGTCGTGC
>JAEWDX010000021.1 GCA_023389895.1 Bacillota bacterium | reverse complement strand
ACTTAATCAACAACCTAAAAAATGCTTGTTTCGGTAATCATGCAAGACATCCAGTTACTTCTTTCAAATTTAAGCAATGTATCCGTCTTTAAAAAACTGGAAATTCAGCTAATGAAACAGAGTCAACAGAATGAGAAATTGATCAAATCCATTGATGCTCAATTGGAGAAATTAAAAAAACGTAGGAATCTTGCTCATGACAAACACTTTGACGGTGACATGCCCAAAAATGAATATGACGATTACGTAGCTTCTATAAACCAGGAAATCGACGAAATCATCAATCGAAAGTATGAACTCGAAAAATCACTTCAAATGAGTGACAACACATTAGCCTTTACAGAACTAAAAAAGAGCCTTGATGACTTCATGTCATTCAATGAACTCACTCCAGAATTACTACACAAACTAATTGACCGTATTGAAATAAAAGCAGATGGGAGTCCGAGAATCTTTTACAGATTCTCGAACCCCCTCTGCTTATTCTTTACTTCTAACTATCAACGCACAGCACTCCACATGTGTCGAGTGCTTAATATTGACAAAATGGAAGGGGGCGGTTTAAGCCCCCATTAGCAACGGATTTTTGAAATTATAGTGGATGACGATACTGCCATCCTCCGCAATTTCAATCCTTTCGATCAATCTTTTATTCTCCACTAAAGCTTTTGGCCCATTCAGCAACCCTCCGACTACTTTCTTCTTCTGACAAATCCTCAATCCTAGTCATAATAGACCATCTTACTCCAAAAGGATCCAATATACTTCCGAATCGATCACCTGAAACAAAGTTTACAACCGGTTCCCTTACTTTTGCTCCTCTTGCTACCGCGTTTTCAAATACCTGATCAACATTAGTTACGTAAATTCCTAAAGAATAACACGCATTGTCTTCATCTGGCGGCAAGACCAATTTATATGCCGGATTCGCTGCTCCAAGCTGCAAAAAACCATTTCCAAAATCTAATTCCGCATGAACAATTATTTTATTGCCATTTCCATCAGGATATTCAGTAATATCCTTAACCCTTGCATTGAAAACAGTTTTATAGAACTCTATTGCTTCAGAAGGATTCTTCACTGTTATAAATGGGGTAATAGATGTACAGCCGTTGGGTGTTCCATTCTTTGTATATTTTCCTGACACTGCCATATATTTTATGCTTTCAGTCATTTTTACTCCTCCTTTAAATGATCATAACATATCAACTTTATGCTTATACCTTCATTGGATTGAATCCATCAACTCATAGAAATATTTGGATTCATGAGTCTTATTAAGACTATACCAGGCATCTAATGTTTTTGAAGAAAACACACCCAGAGCTTTCAAGACGTGTACAGAAAATTCCAACGGAGCTATTCCGGATGCAGTGATCAGTTTTCCATCAGTTACTGCAGACTCCATTTTGTAATACTTTTCGCCCGTGTAAGTGGGACAGATCATTTTAAGGTATTCCAGATCATTGCCTGTATGCCAACGTGAATTCAGCAATCCTGTCTGGGCAAGTCCCATGGTAGCACCACAAATCGCTGCAACCAATATACCTTCCTTTAAACACCTCTGGGCGATTTTTAAGATCGGTTGGTGAATTGTTTCTGTCCATGTATCTCCACCGGGTAAAATCAATGTATCTGTGCTTGCAATGCTGCACTCATCCAGTTTGATGTCAGGCAGTATTTTCAATCCGCCCATTGTAGTTACAGGAGTCTTTTCAATTCCCATGGTAACTATTTTTGATGGGACCAGCCCCTTTTTATAATATCTTCCCGAGTTCAGTTCGGCAGTTAAGTAACCTATTTCCCAGTCTGCCATTGTGTCAAACACATAAAGATATACCGTATTATTCATTTGCAAGTTCTCCTTATTTTGAAATTCATCAAGTGATACCAACCATCCCTCGGTAATCAATGATTATCATCATTATAAAATAACTTCACTGACATCTGCTGTCAGTGAAGCTATTAAAGTTGATAATATTCCATTAACTCCGACGCAACAGCAACAAGTTTTTCCTTCAAACTCTGTGGTTCGATGACTTGAATGGATTTCCCGTAGGATAGGAGAAAATAAGGGACATATATATGAATTGATTTTTCCTCAAGTAAAAAGATTGCTTGATTTGATGTCCGCTCTTTCAGATGATGCCCCAAAAACCAATGCAGGCATAAGTCATCCAATGCCTCTGACCTGCCTCCGATAATTAAAGAAATTAACCCGTCCTTGCCCACTAAATCAGGTAACAGATTTTGCATAAAAAATTCACGGGCCGAAAAATCTTCGGAACGCTTAAATATGATTGGAGTACGCTTGATTTGTAGAATCCGTTCTGCCCGAAAGCTGCGGATCTCATTCCTTAGGTGGCAAAATGCAACAGTATACCATTTATTGTTCCAGTAAACCATTCCATAGGGGTCTATCACCCTATTTTTGGGTTGTTCTTCACGTCTTGTGCGATAATCAATTTCTACAGAGAATTCGTTTGCTACAGCCTGCTCCAATTCCGCCAGTATCGGCAGAACAGAAGGGTCTCCCATACGGTTTATAACTTCAAATCCGGCTAAATGACGGCTAAGTATACTTTCCTGCTCCTGATTCGAATACATTTTCAATTTTGATGTCGCATTGCCTAATGCCTCACTCAAAGGGTATCCGGCTTCTTTTGCAAAAACAGCAGCATGAAGGAGTGCCTTTTTTTCTTCAATATCAAATAGCAGAGGTGCTCTGATAAAATTATTCAACAAGCTATACCCGCCATTATGACCTGTGTCGGATATTATAGGCACTCCACTGGCACATAGTGCATCAATATACCGATAAACTGTCCTTATATTTATTTCTAACTTTTCGGATATTTGTTTTGCAGTCATTTTTATGCCCGAATTCAGCATCCATAGAATTGCCAGCATATTATCGTTTTTTGGCATAACATGAACCCTCATCTTTTATTAAACCTCAATATTTTATAAATATCTTTTTTATCTTCTCAAGGATATCACTAAATTATTAGCTTTGCGAATCGCCTGCATCCCTTTATTCATCAATCTTTCAGCCTTTCAATCCTCACGCAGCATTCATCGTGACTCGTCTGCCTATCTTTTCAACTTCCTTGAGTGATACTGTCACATCTCAATTATTCTTTCAGGATCATCAATATTAAGCACTCCACATGACTTGTCTGCGGAAACATATCAACAGGCTGCACTTCCATCGTTTTGTATCCGCCATCTTCCAATATCCGCAAATCTCTTGCCAATGTTCCTGGGTTACAGCTAACATAGACGACTTTTTTCGGTTTCATCGTAAGAATGGTTTGCAAAAGTGCTTCGTCACAGCCTTTTCGAGGTGGATCAACAACTAAGACGTCAGCTACATTTCCCTCGTTATACCATTTCGGAATAACCACTTCTGCTTCACCAACAGCAAAGTCCACATTCGTAATACCATTGAGCTTTGCATTCCGCTCGGCATCTTCAATAGCTTCAGGAACAATTTCGACACCGAACACTTTCTTCGCTTTTTGGGCAAGAAATAAAGAAATTGTTCCAATTCCACAGTAGGCATCAATGACATTTTCTTCACCGCTTAAATTAGCGTATTCCAATGCTTTTTCATAGAGTACCTTTGTCTGTTCTGGATTCACCTGGTAAAAGGAACGGGCAGAGATGGCAAATTTAATATCGCCAATGAAATCATATATAACTTCCTCGCCCCATAAAACCTTCGTTGTCTCACCGAAAATAACATTTGTTTTCCTCGAATTAATATTTTGAACGATCGATTTTACATTTGGTATACGTGAAATAATCTCTTCAATGATTTTATTTTTATGAGGTAGTTCGGTTGTTCTTGTAATAAGGACAACCATCACTTCACCAGTTACAAGTCCATAGCGAGCCATAATATGGCGAAGATCGCCTTTGTTTCTGCCCTCATCATATGCGTGTACGCCATAACGGCTGCAAATATCGATGACAGCTTGCACAACCTCATCATTTTTCTCCTGCTGAATAAGGCATTCCTTCATATTAATGATTTGATGAGAACGCTGCTGGTAGAAACCACCAATAAGCCCGCCCTCTTCCTCACCAATAGGAACCTGTGCCTTATTGCGATAACGCCATGGCTCCTTCATACCGAGAACTGGATGGACTTTCACGTCTTCGAGCTTGCCGATCCGCTTTAGCACATCGCGCACTTGCTTTTCCTTTACTTTTAGCTGCCCCTCATAGCTTAAATGCTGAAGCTGACAGCCGCCACATTCCTTGTAGATCAAGCAGGCCGGTTTTACACGATATGGACTCTGTTCATATAGCTCAATAAGCTTGCCAAATCCATAGCCTTTATTTACTTTAACAACCTTGATTTTTCCCTTTTCCCCAGGGAGTGCATTCGGGACAAATAACGGATAGCCTTCAACCTTTGCGACACCTGCCCCGTCGTGAGTTAAATCTTCAAATTCTACATCTATATAATCATTTTTCTGTATTGGTAATGTTCGATTCATTGTTTACTTCCCCATAAATTTATTTAATTAGAAAAACTTGGCGTTCGCAAGTCCTTTCGGCGAATGCCCTAGCTTTTCTTACGGTATTATTAGTAGTAATTTATTTGAATGTAATTTTACTTTAGCACGTTAAAAAAAATAAACTATTCCTAATAGCTAAAGAAAACTCGCCAATAGCTAGCCTTGGAAAGGCGAAGACAGAGGCGTAGTTGCACTTATCATAATTCTTAAAATTGGCACCTACGTCAAAAAAACGTCTGCGCCGCCAATTAATATTTTAACGTATAAGAAAAATTGTAGCATATTCTTAGAAAGAATACGAAATTAGCTTGATTTTTATAGCTAGCTTCAACTGGAAACCAATTCTTTTTCTACAGAGACAAAAATCGGTTTTATTCTATTTGCTCGATAAATTGGCAAAGTTGCTCGATATTGTTGAAAAGTTGCTCGATAAATTGGTAAAACTGCTAGATATAATGGCAAAGTTACTCGATAAATCGAGAGTGCTAGACATTATCGAGCTATTAGTGGATAAATAGGTAACCTCAGGACGATTATTCTACAATCATGAGCGAAATCCGCCTCATGCACGCTTCTCGATGTCGCTACTTCACCAATATACTTAAGAAAATTCAATTTCCGAATTACTAATCATTCATTCCTTTCATACTAAAAAACTCGCTCCACATTGGAACGAGTTTCTTTTTACGATCGAGTAGTTAATCCTTTGGCAAGTCCTGTTCACGAATTTGGTCTAAAGGTACAAAGACCTCAAGATGACGGTAGAGATTAACGAATTCAGCAGGGAGTAAGCCGCCAAATTCCCCATCGAGATTCAACTGGACTTTTTCACTTGAATGTACTTTAATTCGGTTTGCCTGTGTATAAATAACATTCGGATCATTCACATGCTCGCCTCGAAGCGCCGCTGTTACAATCCGAATAAAATCGGCTAAATTTGTCTTTTTCAAAATAAGTAAAGAAAATAGCCCATCGTTAATCGAGGAATCAGGAGCTAGCTTTTCAAAGCCACCGACAGAGTTTGTTAAGCTGACTAGAAACAGCATGGCTTCTCCCTCGAAGAGCTTGCCATCGTATTCAATGCTGACCTCAGTTGAGCGAATCGATGGGAGCATTTCTATTCCCTTTAAATAATAGGCAAGCTGACCAAGTACTGTTTTCAGCTTGCTTGGAACTTCATATGTTAGCTCGGTCAATCTTCCACCGCCGGCAATATTAATAAAATACCTCTCATTAATTCTTCCGATATCAACAGGGATAGTCTCCCCTTTTGTAATAATGTCTACCGCCGCATCAATATCACGTGGAATTTGAAGGGCTCTTGCAAAGTCATTCGTCGTACCTGTAGGGATAACCCCGAGTCTTGGTCGATATTCCTGTTCAGCTAACCCATTGACGACTTCGTTAATCGTTCCATCTCCACCTGCAGCGATGACTAAATCATAACGCCGCTCCACTGCAACACGAGCTGCCTTAATGGCATCCCCTTCACATATTGTTGCATGGCTTGACGTTTCATAACCAGCACTCTCTAATTTCTGCAAAACATCTGCTAGATGCTTTTTAAAAATCTCACGTCCTGAAGTTGGATTGTAAATGATTCTTGCTCTTTTCATTACCCATCATCCTATTATTAAATTCACTTTGGCCTATTAGATACTATGTAGCATGCCAAAGACTTTTTCAACAAGTTTTACACTCTTTTTCCTATTCCACCTTTTAACATCATAACGAAAAGCTAAAGAGGAAGCAATGTTAATAGATTTTGACTCATTAAACTCATAAGAAAAGCTTCCAAACTGGAAGCTAATAAGTGACTCTTCATTATCAAGCCTAAAGGTAGTTAAGCTATGAGTTCTGCCAGATGGCAAAATTCAAATTCTCAGCATTTGAAGCTGCTTTTTTTAGAGCTGGCAGAACGAGCAAGTAAAACTACGTTACTAATTTTTCAATTTAACGATCAAATCCTAATCAATCAAGCTCACATTAACCTCATAGCTATTCGTAATCTGTAATTTATAGCTACCTTTGCCGGTTTCGAACGTAGCCACTTTAATTGGATTCTCAGAAGCAGGGCCTGTTTTTGTCGAGGTTTCCACTGTCTCTTCATCTGCTATACTCCAATTTGTACGATCGCCTTGAAATTCTTGTAATCCTTTTGCCGTTACTTTCACATCACTATCTTTTTCCATTTGAATAGAAAGAGAGGCAGCCCGATCAATATTCCAATCACTCGTTAAAACTCTTGGCTTTAATGTAATCGCATTATGATTTCCCATTACTTCTAGCTTCGTATTATTAGGAATAAGAAGTGTCGCCTCCATACGCCCATACCGATCAAATGGTCCAAGTATTTCAGTTGGCAACCCTTTTATACTAACATAAAGCGTATCACCTTTTTCACGAATTGAGACATAATCATTGGAAGTTAACACTAGCTTTTCCTTTTTCCCCGTATTCGCCGAGTACGTTCCAAATATAGAAAGATTGTCACTTTTGGTGCCTTCGATTGTAAGTGGATAATCCCCTGTATTTACGACAATTCTTTTGACACTATTTTTAAGACTATAATCAACCTCTGGAAGTTCTAAAACCCGGTGTTCCCTTTGCACGATCTCATCCATTTTTTCTAAAATACCAGTCGAGCTTAAAATTGCAAATCCAATCCCGATCGTCCCGATAATCCCAACGAAGAAAATACTTAGGATGTCATATTTTAAAAAGGGTTTTTCCTGTCTCGAGAAAAATAAGAATACTAATATTTCGATGCCAAGAATGATTAAAATGGCTGGCCACCATGACAACATGATATGAGTCAGTTTGAGTCCGACTATTTGTGATAACAGAAGAAAGATTCCGAGTAAAAGGAGCGATGCCCCCATTGAAAATGTTCCAACTCGCCACGTTCTCATCTGAAAAACCACCTTTCTGTTTAAAAGTTATTAATTTACCGCGTTGACGTTTTTATTGGCCGAATCACATTTTTTCAAACGCAACTTTTTTTGCCAGATTGGACTTTTATTTGCCAAATTTCATTTTTATTTGCCCAATTACACCTTTTATTTGCCCAATCACACTTATATCTGCCAGTTTGGATTTTTATTTGCCAACTCACAATTTGCCGCATTGGCCGTTTATTTGCCGCTCCTCAATTTGGAGATTCGTCCTCAGACACGTCAATTTTCTTTTCTTTTTTTCCAGTAAGCAGTTTCAATCCACCACCAATTAGCAGGATACATACAACCGCTGTTTGGAAATAGCGCTCGAACCAATAGCGAATATCGATATTAATTAAATCGGCTAACATTGGTGAAAAAACAGGTAGAAGAATATTGGTCGTTAAATAATAGAAGCCTAGAACGACTAAACCAATCCCAATCCATTTTTGATGGTTGATTAAATAGGAAATTATCGGTGTATCATCTTGCTCAGCAGCCCCATATTTCGATGCTTTTTGCAGACCATCGAAAAAACTATAGAACCAGATGATCGGGATTAAGAATAAGAAAATCCCTAATCTAAGAACATCTAATATATAAATTGAGAAAAGGAATGCTGCCATTAATTGAATACCTCGACGCTGCATCCCAAGATATAAATGACCAGCACCAGGGAAAATCGAAAGAAATGTTGCAATCGATTTACTTTTCTTTCCATCTTCTCTGCGTGTCTCAAAATCTTCTAGGATGGAGCGATCAACTAGCTCTTCTCCACGCTGCTTCCGATTAAGTTGCTGAGTCGCATCGAAAAATCCATACACCCAAATAATAGGCAGAATAGCCCAAAATATTAAAAATTCACTTCTATGTGAAATAATGGCGACAAAGAAAACCATAACCGCTAAACCAATAAATGTCGTTAAAATCGTAATTCCACGATTCATTAATCCAAGTTGAAAATGGCCTACTCCTGGGATAAATGAGAGCAAAATCGTGCGAAATCGTTCATATTCCATCTCATTTCTCTGCTCCGCATTCGTTCCTTCTCCAAGTGCACTCTGTTTATTGTGAAGCAGCCTCGATGCGGTAATTCCAGTATCAACTAAGCTAACAATATACAAAATAACCCCTAAAAAGATAATGATAATAGCAAATTCTGCATTATAACTTGCTAATAACATAAAAGTGAGCGCAATTAGGAAAAACTCTCCAAACATATATCCAAGTCCACGCAAGATTTTCCCTAAATATAATAGGCCTCCTCCTGGAAAAAATCCCAGTAGAAACGCGATTATTGGATTTTTCATTTCTTTCCTACCTCCTTGCTTTTCTTCTCTAATGAATCCATCCAAGCAAATGTTTTGTCAACGATTCCTTCTGTAACAGATTTCTCTTTCACATAGAAACTTGGTGTTTGAACGGTTTCCGTATATTTAGTAATCGACTGAAAAACACCTGTCGTCATTAAAAACAATGTCATCGCTGCTGCAACCGAGTAATGGAAAATAGTTGTTTGATAAAATGGCTTCCGATTTGCACTTTTCTTTTTCAAAGTTTGAATCGGTGTCAGCTTACTTTCCGCAATTTTTTCCATGACAAGATTTGTAAACTCTGCTTCATCTTCAATCATGGGCAAATACTCTTCCTCCGCTGCTACCGCTTGAAGATAAATAGTTAAGCATTGGTCACAGTTATATAGGTGGGCTTCAAATTCCTCTCGTGTACTTTGTTCCACCTCATTTTTCACATATTTCATCCACTCTTCGTAAGAATAATGCTTCATGAAAAATCTTCCTCCTTCCAATGCTTTTTCATCCAAATCCTAGCGCGGTAAAGCTTCATCTCAATCGTCTTTACTTGAACATTTTGTTCCTCTGCCATTTGTTGATAGCTTTTTTCTTCAATATAAAAATCATAGATGATATTCCGATAATTTACAGGAAGCTCATGAAGCTTTTTTCGAACGAGCTCAGTTCGCTCATTTTTAATCACTTCAGTTTCCACACTTTCTTTTTCTGAACCGAGAGTATCATATTCTAATAAATCTAGCACATCTTCTTGCCTGCGATCTCGCTTTCTTTTCATATCAATCGCATGGTTAACCGCAATTCTTGTGATCCATGTTTTAAAGCCTTGGTCCTCATATCGGGGGAGAGAGGTGTAAATCTTCATAAATACTTCTTGTGTGGCATCTTCTGCTTCTTTCTGCTCTCTTAATACAGCATAAATGGTCCGAAACAAATCATTGCGGTACTTTTCTACGAGAATACGAAATGCATGATCATTGCCACTTTTTATTTTTTGGATAAGATCTTGGTCGCTAATCTCTCTCTCCCCCTTCCTGAGAAGCTTCCACCATAATAGACGAAAGCTAACTATCTTTCCCCTACACATAAAAAAATCTTTTTCTAAAAAATAATAAAAGCATGTAAAACCTAAAAAAAAAACGCCTGAAGGAAAACAACCTTTCAGACGCTAATAGTTAACTAATCTTATTTTTCTTTAAACGATCCAAATATATGCGGCTAAAGCTACTAATGATAGGAAGATAGCAATCGTATAAATAACTGTAAGATTAATTGTATTTCTCTTTGCAGAGCCGCTGTAATTTGAATCTCCATTACGAAGTGACACAAGCGTAAGCACAATGGCAATAACCGTCAGAATAATTACGAATATAATAGCAGCTGTCATTTAGAACCACCTATATTTTCTTAGTTATATAACATCATTATAATACAATCATCAAATAATGAAAGGTTTATTGTCATACCTTTCCTTTTTTTATCATATCATGTTTGACCTAGATGCTCATGATTCTTTTTTATGATAAAATGGCGATAAATTCACTCCGAGTGTACTAGCTTTAACTCCTAGCCGAATTATAGTTCATTTTTTATCATTCAAAGAAAGGATGTTTAAATGACCATATTACTCTATTTATTAGCCTATTTAATTGGCTCCTTTCCGACCGCACTTCTAGTTGGAAAATTCTTCTTTAACGTCGATATACGCGAGCTCGGCAGTCATAATCCCGGTGCGACTAATACGTTACGAGTGCTAGGGAAAAAGGCTGCTACTTTTGTTTTACTCGTTGATGTTGGAAAAGGAGTACTTGCGGCATCACTTCCAGCACTTCTTCATATTGAGGTTGATCCTTTACTTGCTGGCTTAGTCGCTGTAGTCGGACATTGTTTCCCAATTTTCGCAAAATTCAGAGGCGGAAAAGCGATTGCGACTACAGCAGGGGTACTGCTTGTTGCAAATATTTGGATGTTTTTCGCTGCTTATTTTTCCTTTATCCTTGTTACTTATATAACGAAATATGTTTTTTACGGTTCTCTTTCTGTCGGGCTTACATTATTCATTTTTTCTTTCTTTATACAAGGGCAATTTCATGAACTTATCTTTTCTATTTTTCTATTATTATTAATTTTTCTCCATCGCTCGAATATAAGGAATTTTGTTCAAAAGAAAGAACCGAAAATTAATGATAAAAATCTTAAAGATGACCGGATTCCACCAAAAAACAATGCAATTTAAAGCTTAAATCTAAGCCAATACAATGTTTAATTTACGGAAAAGATTTGATTGCTCTCAGATTTTTTCCGCTGAGCGTGAAAGCTGATTTTTCCCATAAGTATTTATATGTTAAAATAACAATAGCTTGATCATACGATTATTTATTTATTTATTTATTTATTGAATAAGGAGACTAGTTATGTCAAAAGTATTTATATTTGGACACAAAAACCCTGATACCGATTCTATCTGCTCTGCCATTGCCTATGCAGAATTAAAGAAAAAATTAGGTGTAGATGCCGAACCCATTCGTTTAGGACAAGTAAATGGTGAGACAAGCTATGCTTTAGAATACTTTAAAGCTGAAGCTCCACGTTTCGTCGAAGCTGTTGCAAGCGAAGTAAGTGAAGTGATTCTTGTTGACCATAATGAATTCCAGCAAAGTGCTAATGATATTCGCGATGTGAAAATTCTTGAAGTTATTGACCACCATAGAATCGCGAACTTTGAAACGAGCGATCCGCTTTATTATCGTGCTGAGCCTGTCGGCTGTACAGCAACTATCTTGAAAAAAATGTACCATGAAAATAGTGTTGACATCAAGAAAGAGGTTGCTGGCTTAATGCTTTCAGCGATCATTTCTGATTCACTATTATTTAAATCACCAACTTGTACGGATGAAGATGTGAAGGCTGCACATGAGCTTGCAGAAATCGCTGGAGTTAGCCTTGAGGAATACGGACTCGCTATGCTCAAGGCGGGTGCTGATTTAAGCGATAAAACGATTGAAGAGTTAATTTCCCTTGATGCGAAAGAATTCCAAATGGGCAGCTACAAAACGGAAATTGCTCAAGTAAATGCAGTAGACTTAAATGATGTCCTTAGCCGCAAAGCTGAGCTAGAATCCGTTCTTTCTGAAGTTGTTAAAAAGAAAGAATTAGATTTATTCTTGTTTGTACTAACAGACATTTTAAATAGCGATTCTGTCGTAATCGCCATTGGAAATGAAACGAAAGCTGTTGAAGAAGCTTATAATGTTACACTAGAAAATAATTCTGCTCTATTAAAAGGCGTCGTATCACGTAAAAAACAAATCGTACCTGGATTGACAAAAGCTTTAGCAGAGAAATAAAATCGTTTATACTAGTAGTAAGTACAAACTTATCTACATAAAGAGATGTATCAAAAAGGTGTTGCATCAATAGTTAAATTCCGACTATGATGCAGCACCTTTTTTACAATGGTTTTACTATAAGCTTCTCAATCATACTCTTAGCTACCGCATGCCAAAGGGTTGAATCTTCACTGTAGGAGGACATAAGTTTTTTGTACATCGCTGATTGTAATTCTTTAAAATTCGGATCGTCTTGATGTGGTAACTTGCTTCTTTCGCTATCCACAATTGCTTGAATGTGTTTCGCTCGTGGACCCCAAACTGCATGTTCTTCCTCATGATCATTTATAAAAACATAAATTGGAATTGCTCGTGACGTCCCATTTGTTAAATATTGATCCATTAACTCTAGATTTTGATCTCGTAGCAAGAATCGGACTTCCATTCCGATCTCCTCGGCAATTTTCAATAAAATTGGGTTATTAAGCATCGCATCGCCGCACCAATCCTCTGTTAAAGCAATTGCCTTTAAGCCCTTATTTTTATAAATCTTTAACTGTTCTACTTCTTCATCTGAGAGGGAGAATTGCTCAAGAATCCGCTTCATCCCTTCTTTATTCACATTCATAGCTGAAATATATTCATCAACTGTTACCCCTTTATCAAACCACTCATTTAAATTCATTCATACACCCCTTTGTCTTTAGAATCTTCAAACCACTTTATTATGACATAACTCTGCCTCAATTAGCCAAAAACAAGTTTAAGAGGATAGAGAACTATTTAATCCATCATCCGTTTTCTATAAACAACGACGACAAGTGCAAAAACAGCAACCACCCAAGCAAAAATAACCAATAAATTCATCCACACATCAGTTAATCCACTACCAAGTTGAACCTTATTTGCCAAGTCGACGATTTGTACATTCGGCAAATATTCTGCCACCTTTAAAACGGGATACTTATCGGCTAAATTAATTAGAAACGTTCCAAATGAGAATAACAACAAAAATGGCATCACAAGAACTGACGCTTCCATAACCGATTTCGTCACTAAACCTAGCACTGTTCCGAGACCGATATAAAAAACAGTTGATAAAATAATCGCGATTGAAACAATGAATAGGTTTTCAGGTCTATATTCCAAAAGAAATGCCGCAATCACAATAGTGATGATTGTGCTGATAAAGCTTAGTAAGCTTTTACCTACTAATATATCTAATGTGCTTGCCGGTGAAAGCATGAGTCCTCTTAATGTATTTTTCTCTTTTTCCTCTGCAATAAGCGAACATTGAACAAATGCAGCTACTAAACAAAGGGCCATATTGATAACCATATAGTGTGCATCAATTGAATCTACTCCCATCCTGCCATAAAGAGCTGCCAAGATTAACGGCATGAAAATGGATGATGAGACATATAAGTTTTTTGAAACATCTTTATAATCCTTTTGCAAAATGGAGATTGAACGTTTAATGGATAAATTCATGATAATTTCCTCCCTGTTACTTCAACAAATATATCTCCCAGTGTAGGTTCATTTGAATAAATCGAAACCACTTTATTTTCAGACATATAATTATACATTTCTTGTGCACCTTTTGGACCGCAATCAATAATTTCTTTCGTCCCGTCCGTAAGCTCCACTGTTAAAGAATTATCCGCAAATTTTTGTCTTAGTGCTTTCGGTGAATCAAGCAATTGAATAGCCCCATTATTTAAAAAAGCTACACGGTCACAAAGCTCTTCTGCTTCATTCATATCATGAGTCGTCAGGAAGATAGTTGTTCCACGCTCTTTCATATTTTCTAGTCCTCGATAAATATGCTTCGTATTTACTGGATCGAGCGCTGATGTCGGCTCATCCAAAAATAAAAGATCAGGATTATGCAAGAACGCTCTCGCCAGTGTAACACGCTGTAGCATTCCTTTAGAAAGCTTGGAAACAGTCTTCTTTTTTGCTTCCTTTAAATTTACGATTTCCAGAACTGCATCTATTCTTGCATATGCTACTTCATAAAGGTCACAATAAAGCTTTAAATTATCGTAAACGGTCAAACGCCCATATAAGCCGCTATTATCCGTTAACACACCGATTCTTTTTCGATTATTAGGATCCTTTAGCTCTGAAGCTGGAACACCAAAGACAAGTGCTTCTCCATCTGTTTGAGCCAATTGCGCAGTTAAAATTTTTATCGTCGTTGTTTTTCCAGAACCACTTGGCCCTAAAAAACCAAATGTTTCCCCTTTTTTCACACTAAATGAAACATCTTTTAATGCTGGTTGATTTGCAAACATTTTGGCTAATCCCGTTACCTCAATTATGTTCTCCATTTTCATCCTCCAAGTAGATTCAATTTACTTTTTGTTTTCTGACCTAATCGTATGAGAGATCTTGAATCAGCGCATTAATTTCTCTATGAAAAGAGTTATTTGAAGGATGAATGGTGCAATTTTTAAGTGGAATGGAGACTATTTTAGTCCTAGCATTTCCTTTAATTCCGTCATCTTTGTCTTTGATAAAGGGATAGATGATTTTTTCGCATCACCTAACACTAATGTAAAACTATTTCGCGTCCATGTTACCACCTCACGGACTTTCTGTAGATTGACAATATAAGAGCGATGACATCTAAAAAATCCATAGGGATGTAACCGTTTCTCTAATTCATTCATTGTAAACACACTAGGATACATTTCACCATTAATATAAATACTTGATTGTCCCTCATTGCTTTCAATATAATCAATTTCCGGCGGATCAAATAATACGATTTTATCGTTAACCTTCGTTGGGATTTTTTCGAAACGAACAGGTTGAATGACAATTTCTTCATTCAATGGGGTTTCTAGTACCATTTCCTTTTCTTGTGCCACCGTATCTTCCAGAACAGATTCTTCATCCTCCGCTCGAACATCTAGCGTATACAACCCCTTTTCATCTAAACGATACACTCGGTCAGTTGCTGCTAAGGCACTTTCTAAATTGGCTGTTAAGATTAAAACACTTTTCCCTTTCTCCTTAAGCTCTCTGATCAGCTTTAGCAATACTCGTTTCGTTTCCAAATCAACATTCTGATCAGGCTCTTCAAAAATAAATAATAATGGGTTTTGAAATAGCATCCGTCCCATTTGAACCCTTCTTTTCTCCGAATATGTCAATTTGCTTACCCGCTCATTTTTCTTTATCTCGAGCTGGACCATCCTCATCGCTTCGTCAATAGAAAGTTTCGAGTTATATAGCTTCTTAAAAAACGAGAAATTCTCCCTTACAGTCAGCCTTTCGTATTGTCCTTCATTGAGGAAAAGAAAGCCAACCTGCGTGAAATAATCCCGTTTTGATAATTTAAGACTTTTCTCATTTACACTTATCTCACCACTGGAAATGGGCATCTCACCGATAAACATTTTTATTAATGCAGTTCTTACATTTGTATTCGTAAGGACTGCTACTACTTCACGCACTGAAATTTCTAAATTAAAAGTTGAAAACACCAATGTATGCTCTTCTTGCTTCTCTAAATCTCTGATTATTAAAACACTCACTAATGATCACCTTATTATTTTATTGTAAATACCGAAGATTACTATTTATGTAAATTATAAACGATGTGATATCTTTTCAACTATTATTCTTTTAAAGTTTTATTTCATTCATATTTGCCCCTAAATTTACCTGACTGACTCAATAGATGCTTGTCCTATTTTGTAAAACCACATCTTTTCCTGGGAAATATATAAGAAAAATGTCGAATAGAAAAGCGTAAGCACCTTGGTCACCCCCGACAAGCACAAATCGAGCCTCTCGGAAAGGTGGTTCTTTACCTTTCTGGGAGGATTGGCTTGTGACCTCTAGGGGGTAGGTGCTGAAGCTAGACATAAAAAGCTGATGGAATATTCCACCAGCTTTTACTTTATCTCTTCTTTAGCTCTTCTAATAATAATTTATTTACTAACGGAGGATTTGCTTGTCCTTTTGTTGCTTTCATGATTTGACCAACAAGCGAACCTGCTGCTTTTTGTTTGCCGTTTTTGTAATCCTCAATGATTTTCGGATGATTATCTAGTACCTCTGTAATAATTTTCAGAAGTGCACCCTCGTCGGAAATTTGCACGAGTCCTTTTTCCTTGACGATTTTTTCTGCTTCTCCACCATTTTCAATTAATTCCTTGAAAACCTGCTTAGCAATCTTGGAGGAAATCGTTCCATTCTCGATTAGCTTAATCATTCCTGAAAGACCAGTTGGCGTTAATTCAGTATCTGCGAGCTCTTTCTGTTCAGCTTTTAAGTATGCTGAAACTTCACCCATCATCCAGTTTGAAGCCTGCTTTGCATCGGCACCGCTTGCCACAGTTGCTTCAAAAAAATCCGCCATTTCTATCGTCATCGTTAAAATTGCCGCATCATAGGCTGGCAAGCCAAGCTCTTCGATATAGCGTTTTTTCCGTTCGTCCGGAAGCTCAGGGATCTCCGCACGAATACGCGCTTTCCAGTCTTCGTCAATATGAACATCTAATAAATCTGGTTCAGGGAAGTAGCGATAATCATCTGAGCCTTCCTTTACCCGCATTATGATTGTTGTATTCGTTGTTTCATCATAACGAAGTGTCTCCTGACCAATGACACCACCTGCAAGAACAACTTCTCTTTGTCTTTTTTCCTCATATTCAAGTCCTTTACGAACGAAGTTAAAAGAGTTTAAGTTTTTTAATTCTGTCTTCGTACCGAATTCTTCCTGCCCAAATGGTCGAATTGAAATATTCGCATCACAGCGTAATGAGCCTTCTTCCATTTTACAATCGGATACGCCTGTATATTGAACAATTGACTTTAATTTTTCAAGATAGGCATACGCTTCATTCGGCGTCCGAATATCTGGCTCAGAAACAATTTCGATAAGTGGTGTTCCTTGACGATTATAGTCACAAAGCGAGTAGCCATTCGCATGGGTTAGCTTACCTGCATCCTCTTCTAAATGAATGCGTGTAATCCCAATTTTCTTCTTATAGCCATCTACTTCGATCTCAATCCAACCGTGTTCACCGATCGGCTTATCGAATTGTGAAATTTGGTAGGCCTTTGGATTATCTGGATAAAAATAGTTTTTTCGATCGAACTTTGTAATTGGTGCGATTTCACAATTAAGTGCCATCGCCGCCTTCATCCCGTATTCAACAACTTTTTTATTCAAAACTGGTAATACACCAGGATAGCCAAGATCGATAACGGTTGTATTTGTATTCGGCTCAGCTCCGAAATGATTCGGACTTGCTGAGAAAATCTTTGAGTTTGTTTTCAATTCAACATGTACTTCTAGGCCAATAACTGTTTCAAATTCCATTGTCTTCTCCCCCCTTACAGTTCCGGTTTTTGTTTATGATAATCAGTTGCCTGCTCAAACGCATGAGCAACACGATAAATGGTCGCCTCATCGAAATGCTTACCAATAATTTGCATGCCAAGCGGTAAACCATTTGTGAATCCACACGGAAGTGAAATCGCCGGTACTCCTGCAAGATTTACAGGAATGGTTAAAATGTCATTCGCATACATTGTTAATGGATCAGCAATGTTTTCTCCAATTTTAAAAGCTGGTGTTGGTGTTGTTGGTCCAATAATGACATCATAGCTTTTAAGGACTTCATCAAAGTCATTTTTGATTAATGTTCGAACCTTTTGTGCTTTTTTATAATAAGCATCATAGTATCCAGAGCTTAAGGCAAATGTGCCAAGCATAATCCGCCGTTTTACTTCATCTCCAAAGCCTTCAGCTCTCGTCTTTTTATACAACTCCATCAAGTTTTCAGGATTTTCTGTACGATAGCCATAACGGACGCCATCAAATCTCGCAAGGTTTGCTGATGCCTCGGAAGATGATAATAAATAGTAGGCTGCAAGAGCATATTTCGAATGTGGAAGAGATACTTCTTCCCATGTTGCACCTAACGTTTCCAATACTTTCAAAGAATCTAAAACAGATTGACGGGCAGCCTCGCCGACACCTTCACCTAAATATTCCTTTGGAACAGCAATCCTCATGCCCTTAATATCACCTGTTAAAGATTGTGCAAAATCTGGAACGACTACATTAGCAGACGTCGAGTCCATCGAATCTAATCCCGAAATTGCCTGCAATAAATAAGCATTATCCTCAACATTCCGTGTAATTGGACCAATTTGGTCAAGAGATGATGCAAATGCGACAAGCCCGAAGCGGGAAACCCGACCATAGGTTGGCTTCAAACCAACAACCCCACAATATGCCGCTGGCTGTCTAATCGAACCGCCCGTGTCTGATCCCAATGAGAAAGGTACTTCCCCGGCAGCAACGGATGCAGCAGATCCACCTGATGAGCCACCAGGTACTGTCGCTAAATTCCATGGATTGCGCGTTACTTTATAGGCTGAATTTTCATTGGATGATCCCATCGCAAATTCATCCATATTTAACTTACCAATTGTAATTGCTTCTACATGATGTAATTTCCCCATTACAGTTGCATCATAAATCGGCTCGAAGTTATCCAAAATTTTACTCGCACATGTTGTGCGCAAGCCTTTCGTCACAATATTATCTTTAATTCCGATTGGCATGCCAAAGAGAAGTCCCTTTGACCCTCCCGTTCCAAGTCTTTCATCCATCTTTTTTGCTGTTTTACGAGCGTTTTCTTCATCTAATGTTAAAAAAGCTTGGACTTTATCTTCAACATCATTAATCCGCTTGTACGATTCATCAACAAGATCCGTTACATTAATCTCCTTTTTATGTAAAAGTTCGTGAAGATCTGCAATTTTATGATCAAATAAGCTCATTGTATTTTCCCCTTTACTCGATAATCGAAGGTACTTTAATTTGCCCATCTTCATGCTCTGGTGCATTTTTAAGTACTTCTGACTGAGGTAATCCCTCTTGTGGTCTATCTTCTCTCATCACATTTTTCATATCTAATACGTGAGAAGTTGGTTCCACACCTTCAGTATTCAATTCATTTAATTGCTCAGCAAAAGAAATCATCGCATCAAGCTGTTTTGTGAATTTTTCAGTCTCTTCCTCTGTTATCGCTAGCCTCGCCAAATTCGCGACATGCTTTACTTGCTCTTTCGAAATTCTAGACATTCATTGCCGCCTCCCAAATATGTACGTTTCATCACATAATACTAAAATAGTATCAAACTTTCACACACTAAAGCAATCGAAAATAATATAACTTGTACTTCTGCCTATTTTATCATAAAGCGCTCTTAATCATGGCTGTTGATTTCCGTTCCAGGTTGCTTAGCGATCGCGGGCGGTCCGGGAGCCTCCTCGGTGCTATCTCACTCTCAACAATGAAAAAGAAGTCATTCTTGACTTCCTCTCGTCTTTCCCTTAAATATTTTTGAAAATAAATCAAAAAAACTAGTTTTCTTCGTTTCTGTTGTCTCCGACTTCTGTTCAACTTTATTTTTTACATAAATCTCATCTCTATCAATCGCATAATTATGAGCAAAAGCAAGACCGATATCTGAATTATAGTCTTTATTTGTGACAATTGTATATTCAATTTTGAACTTATTCGCTAATTGCGTATATTTTGAAAGCTCATTATAATTCATATTCCCATTCAAATATAAGTGGGCATCGCGATTGTTTTTAAATGCTGTCTCCACTTGTGGATAAATACCAGACTCTCTTATTTGTGATTGTGTTAGAACAATGATAATTCGTTCCCGCAATGTCCCAAGAAATTTCCGACGTTCTGAAAGTTTCGTTTCCTTATTCCCATGAATCCCCTTCATGAGATAATCCTCTATCTCTTTAGACAATATTCTTCCTCCTTGTCCGCTAATACCAAGATTAGAATTCGTTCTTTTCAAATAGTGCTTACTTATTTAACTTTTCCCAAACTGTTGCTATTCATTATGTATGTTCTATTTTATCATAGCGTGCATGGCTTTTCAGCTTCTAGCACCCACGCGAAAAATGAAAACGTTATCCCTTTCTATAGTATTGAGACTCCCACACTTAAAGGGGCTTTATCACACTTTTTGGGACTTTCTCGTTCGGAAAATCTGTAATCATCACGTCTTTAACATGATTGAATATTTTTAGTACAAAAAAACCTCCCTTCAAATGAAGAGAGGCCAAGATATGGAGAAAAAATGGTGAAAATCACGATAGAATGGTTCATTCATTTGAAGTTGGACATGAACATCCTCCTTCAATCCACTGGCTACGTACAAGCTACATTAATGAAGACGATAGTAGTTCTTATTTAACAGCAGTAAACTGTTCTTCTTCAGTTGAGCCTTTTAAAGCTGTTGTCGAAGAAGTTCCACCTGTTATCGTCATAGACACTTTATCGAAATATCCTGTTCCCACCTCCCTTTGGTGACGTGTTGCTGTATAGCCATATTTTTCACTGGCGAATTCAGCCTCCTGCAGTTCAGAATAGGCAGCCATGCCACGATCTTTATAGCCTCGTGCTAATTCGAACATGCTATGATTTAAAGAGTGGAATCCAGCAAGAGTAACGAATTGGAATTTATAGCCCATTTTTCCGAGTTCAATCTGGAACTTCGCAATTGTTTCATCATCGAGCTTCGCCTTCCAGTTGAATGATGGAGAACAATTATAAGCTAATAGCTTGCCTGGGAATTTCTCATGAATCGCTTCTGCAAACCGTCTTGCTTCGTCAATATTAGGCTCAGCTGTTTCACACCAAACAAGATCCGCATATGGAGCATAGGCCAATCCCCTTGCAATTGCTTGATCAAGTCCAGCTTTTGTATGGAAAAATCCTTCAGTTGTACGCTCACCTGTAATAAATGATGCATCAGATGGATCAACATCACTTGTGATCAAATCAGCCGCATTTGCATCTGTTCTCGCCACAATTAATGTTGGCACCCCCATGACATCAGCAGCTAATCTTGCTGCAATCAAATTCTTTACAGCTGTTTGGGTCGGAAGCAGAACCTTTCCACCTAAATGACCACATTTTTTTTCTGAAGAAAGCTGATCCTCAAAGTGAACACCGGCTGCTCCAGATTCAATCATTCCTTTCATTAATTCAAACACATTTAGCTGACCACCGAAGCCAGCCTCCGCATCTGCGACAATTGGAGCAAACCAATCAATAGATGTGTCGCCTTCCATATAATGAATTTGGTCAGCTCGCTGAAGTGCTTGGTTAATTCTTTTCACAACATGTGGTACACTGTTCGCTGGATACAAGCTTTGATCTGGGTACATATGTCCAGATATGTTGGCATCTGCCGCTACTTGCCACCCGCTTAAATAAATCGCCTTTAAGCCTGCTTTCACTTGTTGAACCGCCTGATTTCCAGTTAAAGCGCCTAATGCATTAACGAAATCCTCTTCATTCACCAGCTTCCAAAGTTTTTCTGCTCCCCTTCGCGCCAATGTATGTTCAATGTCAATGGATCCCCTTAGCTGAATGACCTCTTCAGCTGAATATGGCCGTTCAATCCCTTTCCATCTCTCATCCATTTCCCAGCTTTCCTGCAATTGCCGCACTCTTGTTTCTGACATGAAAAATTTCCTCCTTCAATTATTAATTCCCTTTGTTCAAAAATAACTTGAAGTGAAATCATTAGCTGCCGCAGTAACAGATTTACTCCTCTAAAAAGCTAATCTGTTATGACACAATACATAAACTTGTTTATTATTATATAACACAAGTTTGTGAAAAGAAATACTTTTATTGAAAATTTTTAAAATTATTAATAAATAAATAATCAGACTAACCTATTATTAAATTATAATTATTATTAAATAGGTTTAACTTTCATTTGTTAGTTATATTATTATAGTTATATCTTGCTGGTCTAATGCCAGGTACAGACTTCTTGAAGGACACTGTCGCAAGGGATGAAGAAGGCTATGTAATCGTTGATGATTTACTCAGCACTAATGTTGAAGGTGTTTTTGCAGGTGGAGATGCTAGAAGAACTCCGATTAAACAAGCTGTTATTTCGGCGGCAGATGGGGCTGTAGCTGCGTTAAGTGCAGAACAGCATGTTAATAAACGGGCAAAACTCCGTCCGCAATATAGTTAATTTTTGATAGGGGACTGTCCTCTTTTGTATGCTTGTACAAAAAGGCAGTTCATGAAAAAAGAGTGATCTACCGATTGGCAGATCACTCTCATATGAAATCACTTTTGCTTATGAAAATTAGTACAATTCAGATGTTGTTTTTGCTTGCATATGAAGCGATAAGTAATCAGGGCCGCCTGCTTTAGAATCTGTGCCGGACATGTTAAAGCCGCCAAATGGTTGGTAGCCAACAATAGCTCCAGTGCAGCCGCGGTTGAAATATAAGTTTCCAACATGGAAATCTTCACGCGCTTTTTCCATATTCATACGGTTGTTTGTAATAACAGCACCTGTTAAGCCGTATTCTGTATTGTTTGCAATTTCAAGTGCATGATCGAAGTCTTTCGCTTTCGATAAAGCAACAACTGGACCAAAGATTTCTTCTTGCATTAAACGAGCATCTGATGCTAGGTCAGCAAATACAGTTGGTTTAATGAAGTAACCCTTAGAATCATCGCCTTCTCCACCAGTCATTAGCTTTCCTTCTCGTTTACCAATTTCAATATAGCTCATAATTTTATTATAAGCGCTTTGATCAATTACAGTTGCCATGTAATTGTTTTGATCTGTTGGATCCCCTTGTGTTAAGTTATTTGTTAACTCAACAACACGGTTTAATACTTGATCATATACATCCTCAACAATAACAGCACGTGAACAAGCAGAGCATTTTTGACCTGAGAAGCCGAATGCAGATGTAACGATAGAAGTTGCTGCTAATTCTAAATCTGCTTCTTTGTCAACAACGATTGTGTCTTTTCCGCCCATTTCAGCGATTAAACGCTTCATCCAAATTTGACCTTCATTTACTTTAGAAGCACGGTCGAAAATGCGCAAACCAACATCACGTGAACCTGTAAAGCTAATGAAACGAGTATCTTTATGATCGACTAAATAGTCGCCGACTTCTGCTCCGCTTCCTGGAACGAAGTTAAGCACACCTGCAGGAAGTCCTGCTTCTTCCATCACTTCAACGAATTTCGCAGCGACAACTGGAGTTGTAGAAGCTGGCTTTAATAGAACTGTATTTCCAGTTACGATTGCTGCAACAGTTGTTCCAGCCATAATCGCAAGTGGGAAGTTCCAAGGAGAAATGATGATTCCTACTCCTAGTGGGATATAGTCATAACGGTTAAATTCATTTGGACGGCTATGCACACGTTGGCCGTCTTTAATTCGTAGCATTTGACGAGCATAATACTCTAAGAAATCAATTGCTTCAGCTGTATCCGCATCTGCTTCATTCCAAGGCTTTCCTGCTTCTTTTGTTAAAAGAGCAGAGAACTCATGCTTGCGGCGACGGATAATCGCAGCTGCTTTGAAAAGTACATCTACACGTACTTCTGGTTTTACTTTTTTCCATGTTTTAAAAGCTTCAACAGCTGCTTGCATCGCTTTTTCAGCTAGCTCACGATTTGCTTTGGAAACACGGCCAATAACCTCGTCTTTACGAGCCGGATTATAGGATACAATTTTTTCGTCAGTTGAAATACGCTCTCCACCAATGACTAAATCATAGTCTTGTCCTAAATAGCTTTCAACTATTTTTAAACCCGTTAAATACGCCGCACGATTTTCTTCAACTTTAAAATCCGTAAATGGTTCATGCTTGTATGGTTGCACCATTTTCCATCCTCCTATGTATTTAATATAACAACAGGCATACTGCTTGCTATTATATTAAAAAAATTTTCTATACATTTCTATTTTAACACGAATCATTGAATCACATCAAACAAGCTTAACTTGAGAAAACTATTGATAAATATAGACAAATGGCTCTTTCTGATCAGCCTTTCGAACAATTAACGCTTCTGGCCCATTAACAGAATTAATCGTTACTTGAATCGAAATATATTCTGGAAAATGTCGAATTACAAGCCCTGTTACATATTGCACAAAGCCAATACCTTCCGCTTTTCCGTAAAATTGGATTGGAATATTAATATTTAAATCTTGCAGCTGTCCGCCTGCATAGAATGCTTGGCCAATTAAACCATTGAAATTAGGGAAATAAGTTTCTACATCCTGTTTAAAATTTAAAAAGGAGTTCGAATCATCACGATGCTCCTCCGTTGCAGCTGCTGATGGGAATTGGTAGTATTTCTCATCAACCTTCTCCCAATTTCCTAATTTATTGCTGTCTTTTGCCGCATTCGCATAAGCAAAAAAGTTTCCCGGCACAACGGATGTCTTACTTTGTTGTTCGAATAATGCGATCGATATTGGAATATCCTTTAACTCGTCGATATTTCGTACTCGAGTCAGCACTTCATCAGCAATCTTTTTTCCCTCTTTTTCTAATTCGGCATGAGTAATTTTTGTTTCACGGATGATATCCTTATCATCTTTATAATAGTAAACAGAATTTAGAGCAAGACCGATAACAACCCCGACTAATTTAACCTTGCCATCATCATTTTTCTCATAATAATTATGTTCCAAAATGTGAGCAAGGTATTGTGGCGTTTCATTCAAACCGGTTTCATCAAGTGGATTGAGGCCGATGTTTTCATCCTCTGTATATTTTTTCGCCTCTAACTGCTCTTCTGTAAACTTTCGGTTTAACCAGAGTGACACAACATCCCGCTTTAGAAATTGTCCTTCTTGAAATAAATATTTATCCGGGCTGAACATATTTTGTGCGACGCGCATTAATCCCGTTTCAAATTCATTAATATCAAGTCTTGTATCAATATTTCGAACGACTAATCCCCTTGTTTCCCCTGGCTTAAAAGGTAAAATCGTCTGATAATATTTATCAGAAATTTTAAAGTTAGGGATGATCGCTTTCTCTCCCGAATCCTCCTTATCCTGTACAACTTCATCTTGTTTTTTAAAGTTTGGTGCACAGCCTGAAAGTAATAAGAGGAGTGATAAAGTGAGCAAAAATATTTTTTTCACGGCTTTTTCCACCTTTTGCTTTGATTAAATTTACGCTCATCATTTAATTTAATTCTTCAATGAGGCGTTCTTCATTCCATGTCTCGATTCCTAGCTCCTCTGCCTTCGTTAATTTAGAGCCAGCATCAGCACCTGCAACGACAATATGTGTTTTTTTACTTACACTGCCTGCAACATTTCCACCCAATGCTTCAATTTTTTCCTTTGCTTCATTTCTCGTTAATTTTTCTAGCTTTCCGGTTAATACAACTGTTTTTCCAGCAAAGATAGAATCCGTCTGCTCAATTTTTACAAGCTTCGGCCCATTGTATTCCATGTTCACACCAGCAGCTTGTAATTCAACGATTAATTCTTTCGCTTCTTCTTGAGCAAAATAGGTAACAATGGAATCAGCCATTTTTTCACCAATTTCATTAATAGCTGTCAACATTTCATGTGTTGCATCCTGAAGATTCGTTAACGTTTCAAATTGCTGAGCTAGCGTTTTAGCAGCTTTTTCTCCGACATGGCGGATACCTAAACCGAACAATAATTTTTCAAGAGAATTCACCTTTGAATGATCAATGGCTTGGAGAAGATTATTGACCGATTTTTCACCCATGCGCTCTAAATGAATTAATTGGTCATAGGTTAGCTTATAAATATCAGCTACATCTTTAATTAAATTCTCATTGAATAGTTGACTGATGACCTTTTCCCCAAGACCGTCGATATTCATCGCATTTCGCGAAACAAAATGAATCAATCCTTCACGAATTTGTGCAGGACATTTCGGATTAATACAACGTAGGGCTACTTCACCCTCCAAGCGAATTAACTC
>JAEWDX010000020.1 GCA_023389895.1 Bacillota bacterium | reverse complement strand
CCTGATCACGTTGGATAGAATTATGTTTCGAAAGCATCTTCATCACCTCAAGAATTGTTCTATTTCTATTTTAAAACAAAAAAGACTGTAGGCATACTCGATTTTCATCGAGTTTGTCTACAGTCTGTGCTCGCCAATTTGGCGAGTTTTTTCTATTTTCGTTTCATAGTACGATAAAATAATAATAGTCCGGCTGAAAGGAGTAAAGAAATGTATAAAATTTATGTAGTGGAAGATGACAGAAAAATGGCTGCAATTATTTGTCAGTATTTCAAAAAGTACGGGTATGAGGCACAGTATGCTGAAGATTTTGATCTTATTAAGGAAGAATTTATTCAATATCGGCCTGACTTAGTTATCTTAGATATTAATCTCCCGTCCTTTGATGGCTTTTACTGGTGTAGGCAAATTAGGGGAATTTCGAATGTACCGATTATCTTTTTATCTGCAAGGTCAGGTGAAATGGATCAAGTCTTTGCGATTGAAAATGGCGGAGATGATTATATTACAAAGCCATTCAATATGGAAGTTCTCCTGGCTAAAGTGAAGGGAGTTATCCGGCGGACATATGGTGATTATGCGATTTCAATTGAATATAATCACTTTGAAATCGATGGTCTATTTTTATATCGAGATAAAAATATCATTGAATATAATGAAAAAAAAACAGAGTGCAGTCCGAAGGAGTTTCGCCTGATTGATTGTTTAGCAAAAAAGTGCGATAAAATTGTTTCGCGAGATAAGCTGCTGGAAGCCATTTGGGATGAGATTGATCTTGTTGATGATAATACACTAAATGTTAATATTCGAAGGGCCCGCAAAAGGCTAGATGAAATAGGAATTCACGATGCGATTCAAACGCTGCGTGGACAAGGCTATATGTTAAAAAAAAGCTGGAGGCGTTCATGATGGGCTTTATGCAATTTTTATTTGATCGGCTCACATATATCGTTATGTTCATTGTGATGATCATTCTCGCTCTGCTCATTATCAAACTCGGAATGCTTGAAACGGGAGTCATGCTTTCCATAGATAATCTTATCTATATTGGTTTACTATCCAGTGTCCTGTTACTAATCTACTTACTTATCGATTACATAAGACAGAAACCTTTTTACGCTGGCCTGAACAATGCTTCAAAAGAAGCCGATTTACAATCCTTTTTAAAAATAACAGCTGTAACGAGAGAACAGGAAGTTTTCAAACAACTGTGTGAAGCTGTTTATCAAGATTATGCTGAGAAATTGTTTATGTATGAGGAACAGCAAAAACAAAATTTTTATTTTACGAATCGATGGACACATCAGATGAAAACCCCGTTGTCTGTCATTCGCCTTATGCTTCAGGAAGAAGAGGAATGGACGAAGGAAGAACTAATAGAACAAATCGAAGAGGAAACAATGAAATTGCATGATGGATTACAAATGATGCTTTCAACGATCAGACTTCAGAAATTCGAGCTTGATTTTTCGGTTGAAAAAATTGAATTACTGCCGTTTATTCGCTCCATTTTACATGAAAAACGGAAAACCTTTATTCGCTATCATATTTTTCCGAAGCTTGAAGCAGTTGAAAAGAATATCGTAATCGAGTCTGATAAAAAATGGCTGACGTTCGTGTTGGAGCAAATCATCCATAATGCGTTAAAGTACTCGTGTGAGAATAAAGGAGAGGAATCGAAATATATTACAATTGTTATTAAGCATGTAGATAATAAAATAAAGCTTATCATTGTAGATGAGGGGATCGGAATTAAACGAGAAGATCTTTCGAGAGTATTTGATCCTTTTTTTACTGGAGAGAATGGACGAAAGCTGCAAGAGTCGACGGGAATGGGTCTTTATTTAGCAAAACGAATATGTGATCGCCTACATCATCCGATCATCATTCATTCAGTAGAAAATGAAGGAACGCGGGTTGAGCTTCATTTCTCACAATCAGCTGATTATTATAACCTTGTTCGAAAATGACAAAATTGTCACCTTCTTCTCCCTTTTTGTTATGTTTATCGATAGTGAAGACAATGTTTTTCCCTTAAATTATAGTTAAGCCTTCGGCGGGCAACAAATATGCCGAACAGATAAAGTGATAAGGGTGATGAAATTGCTTTTACAAGCGACAAATATTACGAAAATTTATATGTCTAAAAAAGGAAGTTTTTCTCATCAAGCGCTTGACCAATTCAATCTTCAAGTGGAAAAAGGTGAGTTCATTGGGATTATGGGACCGTCTGGAAGTGGAAAATCAACGCTTTTGAATATATTAGCAATGATCGATAGACCTTCAGCAGGAACAGTAGAAATTGATGGAGTAAATACGAAGCAGCTAAATGATAAGGAGCTAGCTCTGTTTCGGCGAAAGCGGCTAGGATTTATATTTCAAGATTTTAATTTACTTGATACGTTATCGGTAAAGGAAAATATTCTTTTGCCACTCGTTCTTGAAAGTGTACCGAAAAGTGAAATGGAAAGAAGACTACATGAAATTGCTGAAATACTTGGCATTAGCGAGATTTTGTCGAAACGGACATATGAAATTTCAGGTGGGCAGCAGCAAAGAACTGCCGCTGCAAGGGCACTTATTCATAATCCAGAATTGATTCTTGCAGATGAACCGACAGGGAACCTCGATTCAAAGGCAGCGAAATCTTTAATGGAGGCGTTGGAGAAATTAAACAAAGAGCAAGGGCGCTCAATTTTAATGGTCACTCATGATCCATTTGCAGCAAGCTATTGCAACCGGATTGTGTTTATTCGAGATGGGAAGCCATATTCAGAAATTTATCGTGGAGAACAGCGGCAAGCCTTTTTCCAAAAAATCCTTGACGTTCTTTCGATGCTGGGAGGTTCCTTTGATGACATTTCGTCAGCTCATTCTAAGTAATATAAGAGGGAATTTCCAAAAGTATAGCTCTTATTTTTTGAGCAGCACATTTACAGTTTTTATTTTCTATTTATTTGCTGCCTTTATTTATCACCCAAGTGTGGAAGGGCAGGAGATTCACGGGATTATTACTGTACTGTTAATTGCGTGTGAGATTGTCATCGTGTTCTTCACTATTTTCTTTGTCATGTATTCCAATTCTGCTTTTATGAAGTCGAGGAAAAAGGAATTTGGACTTTTGAAGCTAATTGGACTTGAAAATAAACAGATCGCAAAGCTCGTCTTTTTTGAATTTACGATTATTTCAATTGGAGCGATTGGGGTAGGAA
>JAEWDX010000019.1 GCA_023389895.1 Bacillota bacterium | reverse complement strand
GCACGACTAAAACGAATGTTTTAGGAGGACGTCGCGTTCTTAGTTTGCCTCATCCCCCACTGATGGTTAGTCGCACTTATCGGACCTTTACGGGCAGTTAAGAGTGGGATGAAATTTCAAATGAAGATCATACTAAAAAAGGGAGGCAGATAAACATGAGCTTTTCGTGGATTTACGGAATATTATTACTGATTCAACCAACTCTATCAGACCATTTAACCGTGAAAAGTCAAGGTGAAGAAATTGCGACAATTGAGCGTACGGCCTATACATTACCAATACCTGGAACTCCATTGATTGATCTCAATAAATATCACCAGCTTCTTAATGAACTAGATGACTTAACTCATATTGGCCCCAAAAATGCTTATATTGACTATGCAGGCAGGGTTAGAGATGGCGAATTAGGTAGAAGATTGCATCGAATGGCTTTCACGAATCTATTCTATACATATTTTTATAGCGCAAACTCTGCAACGGTTGAACTGCCAATGCTGCAAACATTTCCAAAAGTAGACGCTGATTTATTAGCACAAATTCGAGTGAAGAGAATTGGTCAGTATACGACTTTTTTCAATTCAAGAAATAAAGCACGCACACATAATATTTCATTAGCCTCTAAAGCCATTGATAACTATGTTATTTTTCCAGGTGAAACATTTTCTTTTAATCAAATTGTTGGGAGGAGAACGAAGGATAGAGGATATAAGCGAGCTCCTGTCATTATAAGAGGGGAATTGTCGGAAGATATTGGGGGTGGCATTTGCCAAGTTTCGTCTACCCTTTTTAATGCAACCGATAGAGCCGGGTTAAAAATTCTTAAACGCTATTCCCATTCAAAAAGTGTTCCTTATGTACCGACCGGAAGAGATGCGGCCGTCAGCTGGAATGGACCGGATTTCAGTTTTCGCAATAATTATACTTTGCCTTTACTAATTCGAGCAGGGACGTATGGTGAGACAATGTTAATTCAAATTTTTTCATCGGATGAAATTGACTATGAGCCTCGTTCTGTTCCAGAAGCTGCCAAGCTGCTACAAGAGAACATATCAAATTACGAGGAAAGAGTAGACTAAGAAATGTAAACGGTGCTTCAAAAGAAAACAACGCAAAATGAGCCTTTTTGAAAGAATACTTTCATTCCTAAAGAGGCTCATCTTGCGGCATTCATTAAAGTACTTAAGCTTGATAAAGATGCCTTAGCAATGATTCAGTCTAGCTTTTTGGAGCTTACGATCACACCATCTTCATCAGCATATACATAATCCCCAGGGCTCCAAGTAATTCCTCCGAATGCTACAGAAACATCGCGTTCACCTTTTCCCGTTTTCTCACTTCGCAATGGATTGCGGCCAAGTGCAAAAATGCCAATATCAAGGTTCGCGAGATCAGATGTATCTCGAACACATCCATTAATAATTATCCCCGCAAGCTTCCTAGTGACAGCGATCCCCCCAAGTCGATCGCCTAATAAAGCACAGTTTCTTGAACCACCTCCGTCAACAATAAGGACATTTCCTTCCGGGAGCGTTTCCAATGCTTGATTTACTAATACATTATCCTCAAATACTTTAACCGTCGATATTTCTCCAAAAAACTGTTTTTTCTTTCCGAATGATTTAAATTCTTGTTGACAAACTTCTACTTCCTTCCCATAGGCATCAGATAAATCAGCTGTTTTTACATTCATCCTACTCATCCTCCCCATCATGAAATAGCAACAAAATTATTCAACTCTAGACTTTCATAATCAATTATATAAAAAATTCATCTTTTGATGATGATTATCCTTCTTTTCTTTCGGTTTCAGTTATTTCTTGTATATGATTTAGTATATTTGGAAAAATTATGTACTATCATATACTTTTGGAGGAAGATGATGACACATAATTTGAAAATGCCTCAATACCCTGAATCCTATTGGAGACAAATTTCCCTCCCTTCATTTGAGAAGCTGTCTGGGCATACGTCAGTAGATATCGCAATTGTTGGAGGTGGAATTACTGGAATTACTGCTGGACTTTTGCTAGTAAAAGAAGGTTATAAAGTAGCGATTTTAGAAGCGGGACATATTTTATCTGGAACAACTGGTCACACAACTGCCAAAATCACTGCCCAGCACGGATTAATTTACGATGAATTCATTAATCATTTTGGAATTGAACAAGCGAGGCTATATTATGAAGCACAAAATAATGCCTTAGCTTTTATTCGCAAAATGGTCAAAGAGAATAAGATTGACTGCGATTTCCGCGAAGAAGATGCCTATATTTATGCAACTTCAGATCAATATGCCGCAAAAATCGAGGATGAAATGGATGCATACGCAAAGCTAAAGATTGGCAGCAGAATGGAGGATCATCTTCCTTTTAATTTTCAAATAAAATCTGCCATCGTCATGAAGGACCAAGCACAGTTTCATCCATTGAAATATTTACAGCGCCTTTTGCAATCCTTTATTGAGGCAGGAGGAATTGTTTACGAGCATACGACCGCAGTAGATATCGGAGAGGGCGATCATCCAGTCATTATTACGAGAGACGGTCATCGAGTGAAGTGCAAGCATGCTATCGTTGCATCTCATTATCCTTTTGTCGATATGATGGGGTTTTATTTTGCTAGAATGCATGCTAGCCGTTCTTATGTTCTTGGAATAAAAACAAATATGGAGTATCCTGGTGGAATGTATTATAGTGCCGATATGCCAACACGTTCACTTAGATCCACACCTTACAACGGTGAAAACCTCGTTCTCGTTGGTGGTGAAGGTCATAAAACGGGTCAAGGAATTAATATGATGCAGCATTATGATGCTTTAGAGGATTTTGCTCAGAAAACTTTTCAAACAACCGAGACCCTCTATCGTTGGTCAGCACAGGATTTAGTTACGCTTGATAAGCTTCCATATATCGGTCAAATTACTGCAAAGAGACAAGATATTCTTATCGCAACAGGATTTAGAAAATGGGGAATGACAAATGGAACAGCTGCAGCCCTATTATTGAAGGACATTATTATCGAAAAAGAAAATCCGTATCGTGAATTGTTTGCTCCATCAAGATTTCAGGTAGACCCTAGTCTTAAGGAAATCATTTCCATCAACACAGATGTTGCAGGACATTTAATTAGAGGGAAGCTTGAACTTACCCCAAAAGAACCCACTGATCTTGAAAACGATGAGGGTGCCGTTGTGATGGTAAATGGAAAAAGAGCTGGTGCCTATAAAGATTCAGAAGGAAAACTCCATCTTGTCGATACAACTTGCACACATCTCGGCTGTGAAACAGAATGGAATGATGCCGAAAGAACGTGGGATTGTCCATGCCATGGTTCACGTTATTCTTACGACGGTGAAATTCTTAACGGTCCGACTAAAATTCCGTTAAGAAAAATTGAAATCGATTAAGTCTGAGAAGCGCTGATGATCTGATAAGCACAGGGCTGTTCATAAAGTGATATAGCCCGTTAATAAGGGATAAATGTCCGTTTTAATGTAAATATCGCAAAATAAAAACCCATGAATGTTGATTTCACAACAATATTCTTGGGTTTCGTTTTTTAGTTTTCAGGCAAAAATACCATTTTTCGGATTGCCCTTCTATTTTTCCATATGAATTACTGCGGATCAATAATTTTTCCGCCACGCATGATTTTTTTTACAGCTAGAATCCCTAATTCCTTCGTAAATTTCTTTAATTCTCTTTCCTCTCTCTCGGTCACAAGGGAAATGACGGTTCCACTCGCTCCAAATCTCCCCGTTCTCCCTGAGCGATGAACATATTGTTTCAGATCTTTCGGGAAATCAAAATGGACAACAGATGCTACATCCTTTATGTCAAGTCCTCTAGCCGCTACATCTGTTGCAAGTAACAGATTCGTCTTGCCTTTACGAAAATCCTTGAGCGCATTTTGTCTTTCTGTTTTCTTTAACTCGCTATGCAAAGAGCTCGTATGAATATTTTTAAACTGCAGTTTTTCCGACATAACTGTAAGATTGCCGATGTCCTTCACAAAAACAAGTGTTTTTAATTCTAGTCGTGCAATTTTTTCGAGCATTTTCATTTTTTCTCTCTGCTCTACAATAAAATAAATATGATCAACGGTACTTGCATTAATTGTTTCATCCTCTTCAACCTTAATGACCTCAAGGTTATTAGACAATTCCTTTGCAAGCTTTTCCACTACCGGTGGCAAGGTTGCCGAAACCATCAGCATTTGTCGCTCACTCAATGTTGATTTCACAATGCTTTTAAGCGTATCCAAATGTTCTGGGATAAACAGTTGATCAACTTCATCTAAAACGACTGTTCTAACCTCATGCATTTTCAATTTTTTCTGCTTTGTTAGCTCAAGAATTCTCCCAGGTGTTCCAATCGCAATATGGGGATGCTTTTTTAACTTTTCGAGCTGTCTTTTGACATTTGCCCCTCCGATAAAGGACGCCGCACGAATCCCGCTCCCCTCGGCCCATTTCTGAATCTCATCTAAAATCTGCATAACCAATTCTTGAGATGGTGCGATAATAACTGCTTGTACTGCTTTTAAATCAACCTCAACCTTTTGAAGGACAGGCAATAAATATGCTAATGTCTTTCCCGTTCCTGTTGGTGACTCTGCGATTACGTCCTTTCCTGCTAATGCAGCTGGGATAGCCTTCGCTTGAACAGTTGTCGGCTCCTGAAATTCAGACTTCTCCCACGCCTGTTGTAAAAATGGATTTAATTTATTTATTAAAGAATCTGTCATGTGTAACTCCCTCTATCTCTATCTTTGAATGAAAAATACTATGTGTATCTCCATTCAGAATGTCATTTCTAATGAAGTTCGCTTTTGATCCTATCCCATGATTGGCTGAATGTCTAGTCTTTGCCAAACATCACTTCTCATATTCGAGGATTAACTTGGTTATATTATCATTAAGGTGGTGCCATTTAATGCAAAGAATTACACTTATCTTTTTCGTTTTATTTTTTTTCAGTTCCACACACCTTATTGCGCAAACACCAAATCAGATTGAGGTTTTTGATGTTGAAAAAGGAGCAGTCCTTAAAAGCATTCCCGTAAATCCGCTCTTTCATAAAAAAGCAACGACAATCCTTCATTCCATTCAAGATTTATACAAAAAGGTTAATCCGATTCCGAAAAAAGGAATGATGGTCAAAATCCCTTTAAACCCGATAATCCATGTGAAAAATAAGTGGATCGATTCTACCGTCGATGAAGTCATCGTATTTTTTCCCGAGGATGAAGAGCCTTATATCATGATATATGATGAAGAAAATAATTATTATTTCTTTTCGATTGATAATCACAAAGCTGAAACGAATCAACTTTTCAAATTAATTGAAAAACCAGTTGATAAAAAAACGAAAAAGGATGTTCAGCAGCGGCTGAGCATCCCTCTATTTTAGTTAAGACACTTTTTCTTTTTCATCTTCAAGCTGATAGCCATTCTCCCAATATTCGGCATTTTTAATTCCCAGCTTCGTTGAATTAAACGTCGGATCAAGTCCTTGTTTCTTTTGTGCCTCATAATCCTTCAAGGCGAGTACAGCTGGTTTTGTGAGAATGACGATCGCTATTAAGTTTAGCCACACCATTAATCCAAGGCCAACATCCCCGAGTGCCCAAGCAAGTTTTGCTGTTTTGACTGCTCCGTAAAATGTCGACGCAAGAATAACTAGCTTCAAAATAAACATTGCGATCTTACCATTTTTAAATAAATAAGCGACGTTTGTTTCAGCAATATAGTAGTAGGCCATAATCGTTGTGAAGGCAAAGAAGAATAAGGAAATGGCTACAAATCCAGACCCAAAACCAGGCAATACGGATTCGACCGCAGCTTGCGTATATCCTGGACCTGCTTCAACTCCTGGCAATCCTTCATAAATTACGGCTCCACCACTTTTCTCATCAACTGTATTATACATTCCAGTAAATAGAATCATAAATGCAGTTGCAGAACATACTAATAATGTATCAATATAAACTGAAAATGCTTGAACTAATCCTTGTTTTGCAGGGTGAGAAACTTCCGCAGCACCAGCAGCATGTGCACCAGTACCTTGTCCAGCTTCATTCGAGTAGATACCACGTTTAACTCCCCAAGCAATCGCACTTCCTAATATTCCACCAAATGCGGCTTCACCACCAAATGCACTTTTGAAAATTAACGCAAATACAGCAGGAACTTCGCTAATATTTATCCCAACGATAATAAGAGCAACGAGCATATAGCCAAGAGCCATAAACGGCACCGCAACTTGTGCAACAGATGCAATACGTTTTACTCCACCAAAAATGATTAAACCTAAAAGGAAAATAATAATGAATCCAGAAACCCTTTTGTCTATGCCGAATGCATTCTCAAGACCTGTAGCAATTGAATTAGATTGAACACCTGGCATCAAAATGGCCATTGCAAGTAACGCGGATAGCGCAAAAAGTACAGCAAACCATTTAACTCCGATTCCTTTTTCAATATAGTATGCTGGGCCACCACGGTATTGACCATCTTTTTTCACTTTATAAATTTGCGCTAATGTTGATTCAACGAAAGCTGAGCCTGCACCGATGAAGGCAATTGCCCACATCCAGAAAATAGCTCCAGGTCCTCCCATTGCAATTGCAGTAGCAGTACCTGCGATATTACCGGTTCCTACGCGGCCAGAAAGAGCAATTGATAATGCTTGGAAAGATGAAACACCCGCTTCAGAACTTTTTCCTTTGAACATAAGCGTAATCATTTCTTTAATATGTCTTACCTGCAAAAATCTCAAGATGACCGAGAAAAACAAACCGATGCCTAAACATGCATATATCGCTGGTGTACTCCATAAAATATCATTTAGTGCGCCAACAAAAGCCTCCAAAAAAACCCCTCCTTTTTTATTATATTCTGAATCTTTTACCTATTAAGAATTATAGAATAGATAGAGCAATAAAACAATCAGATTTTAACTTTTCCTTTCATCACATTTTTTTACATCTGTTATAATACAAAATATTTCAGTATTATCAACATTTAAATCTCTAACTATATTAGAAAAGTATAAAACAAAAACTGTTATAATACAATAGTTTTTTTGTGTGGATTTTTCTAATATTTTTAAAGACTTGCTCAAAATCATATTTTCATAAAATTGAATGTGTATTCTTCCTCAATACTTTAATACTTTCGAGTTGTACTAAAAACAATAAAAAGCAGACTATATCGCTAGTATGCATATTATTTTATATTTTCGAAAATTTTGCTATAATATATTTAGGGATACGAAATAATTAGTTAGAAAGAAGCTGTATATTTAATGACTCGCAACGCTAAACGTAATTTATCCATCATGTGGTTTGCTAATTTTTTTATTTCTGGCAGCATGACGATGGTTCTTCCATTTATATCACTATATATTGAAACATTCGGGAATTTTTCGACAACATATGTTCAGTATTGGTCTGGCTGGACCTTTGCAATCACATTTGTGGCTGCTTTTATTTTTTCACCGATTTGGGGAAGAATTGGGGATTTATATGGGCGAAAAAAAATCCTCATCGTTTCTGGGATTGGAATGGGGATCTCAGTATTTTTAATGGGTTTTGTTACAACTGTATGGGAGCTTTTTTTCCTGCGGCTAGCGATGGGCGTTTTTACTGGATTTATCGGAATGTCACAAGCATTCATTTCAACACAAACACCGAAAGAAATTGCGGGGAAGGTCATGGGGACATTACAAACTGGTGGCATTACCGGCTCGTTAATGGGACCGTTGCTCGGTGGGATTCTTGCTGATACATTCGGCTTTGCAGAAACATTTAAATGGACGTCGATCACAATCTTTCTTTCAGCTTTCCTCGTCTTGTTTACGAAGGAGTATATTATTACGGCAAAGGGAAGCAAGAAGACGGCTTATTCAAGCAAAGAAGTACTCCAGCATATTATTCGCCATCCAGTTCTGTTAACTGTGCTGTTAATATCTGCACTTATTCAAATTGCACATTTTAGTATTCAACCTATATTATCACTATATGTTAGTGAATTGCATGGGCCAGAAAACCTTGCCTTCTTTGCAGGAATTGCCTTTTCCGCAGCTGGTCTAGGAAATTTAATGATGGCAAGGCAATGGGGGAAAATCGCTGACCACTATGGCTATATAAAAATTCTGATTATCTTGCTGTTTATTGCGGGAATTTTTTACTTACCAGGTGGATTTGTCACTAATATGTGGCAGCTCGTCTTTATTCGATTTATACTCGGTATTTCAATCGGTGGCATTGTCCCTGTCCGCATCGCTTACATCCGCCAAGAGGCCCCACTTGCAATGCAAGGTGAGGTGCTTGGCTATAATACAAGCTTACGATTCTTCGGAAATATTATCGGCCCTGCCATGGGTGGAATTATCTCCGGATACTTTGGATTTTCTGCCGTGTTTATTTCTACGAGCATGCTTCTTATCATAAGTGGTCTTATCCTATTAGCTATATTAAACCGCCAACCAAAGACAGAAATGGCGAGGAAATCCGCTTAATTTAGTTAATCGTTATACCATGTTGGAGTATAAAGTTTAAAGCCTTTATGATCCTCTAAAATCATTTCAATACGTTCAAGCATCTCAACTAATTTCTCAGGAACCACTTTCTGAGTCCAGACGACTGCTGAAAATAATTCCATTGCCAAGTAAAGAGAATAAAGCTGCCAAAAGTTATCTGGAATATTATTTTTAAAATAGCCATGAATTTGTCCATTCGAAAAAGGGACACTTATCTCTCTGCTAAACAAGCCTATTTTAAGAAATTCCAGATAAGGATCTCCCCAGTCAAAACGATTAAAATCAATTACACCTGCGTACTTGGCATCATGAACAATTAAATTTCCAACATGAAAATCATCATGTAGGAATCGATTTGGTCGATTTTTTAATGCATTTATATTCCTTTCAATGAACTCGACTACTTTTTGATCCCCTTTTATTTCAATTCCACAGATTTTATAAGTCTCTAAATAATCCCTATACTTATTCACTTTCCGTTCATACCAAGGGGCAATTGTAGATGGTGCATGTATACAATTGATTTTTCGTAAATCTTCGCCTGCTTTCCGGCCAATTTCAAATTGCACTTCATGATTGTGTAAAGGCAATAAATCTCTTGCGTCTTCTCCCTCAATATAAGAAAGCAAATAATAACATATTTCCAAATCAGTTAACCTTCCAATCTCTATCGGTTTTGGAGAATTAACTTTTTCCTTATATAATTCTGCTAAAATAGCATACTCTTCCTTTTTTCTTGAAAATTGAGTCATATTTGCTGTTCTTAATAAATATTTTTCCTCATTACTGTTATGAACTATATACTTCACATCACTGGAAAAACCTTTAGTAATCACTTCAATTTTTACACAGTCCTGTAGCAATGGAATTCTTTTTCTTATTTTCTCAATTAAATCCATAATTCCTCCTGATTAACTAAAGTGAAACTTCATTTTTCTAATAAAATTTTCTGAATCATTTTGACCGTTATTTTGTTCTAGTGTATTATATAACTAATACACAGATACATTAAAAGCGAAAGGAGTTCTCGTATCTATGAAGAAAAAAATACGAGCTATTACTGTAGGAATTTTTGTTTTGCTTCTTATAACTGGATGCCAAGTTAATGTTGAAAAGGATGCAGAACCTGGATTCCGTATTTATAAAGTTGATAAGGAAAAAGACAATACGAAATGAGGAAGCACTTATTTCCAAGCGTTTCTTATTGATTCAGCATTTGATTAGCCATTTCCATAATTTCCTTTTTATGCTGTTCCGGTGAAAGACCTGGATTCAGATAAATAATTGAATAAGCGACATTTTCAACGATAAAATTAAGCGCTTTTCCATTGTAATAGCCAATCATTTTTTTATCCAATTCTACTTCTTCCATGTTTGGTATGGTCATTTCATTAACTGGAAAGTCCGACTGCACATGTAAAATAATCTGATCTTTTTCATCCTCTGAAGAGGTTCTAATTCTAACGAGCAATTGTTGCCCATTATGATTGAAATCCTCAATTATCGGTGGTTGAAATGGTTTGGCAGCAAAAGGAAGCTTTTCTGGTAATTTCATTGCAAACGGCAATGCTTTAAGTCCAACTTCTAAAGAGGGGGCTTCATATGTAAGTGGGATTTTGGCCTGTTGCTCTTCTGACACATCATTCATTTTCACTTTACTTAACTTTGACTTATCTAATTTTCCATGCGAAATAAATTGGCAGCCAGCTAATATCATTAAGCTTAGTAGTATGGAGACATATTTTTTCAATTATTTTCTCCTCTCAAACAATTATAAGTGTTAAATCGTTCCATCTTTATTATAACATTTCCAGATTAAAGACAATGCCGAATATCCCTTTTTAAAGGGAACGAAAGTTTTTGCTACGGTAAAATTCTATGATAGAGTTAAGTAAACATAATCATATGGAAGGAGTAGACCATGATGAACAACAATAAATTAGTCGGATTTATCGGCACTTATACAAAGGCAGAAAGTGAAGGAATTTATACATTTACTTTAAATATTGAGAAAGAAGAAATCACCGATATTTCCCTTGCTGCTAAACTTGATAACCCTACTTATTTAGCGATTAACAATGAAGGGAATTATTTATATTCTATTATGAAGGAGGGGCCATCTGGTGGGCTCGCTGCTTTTCAGATTGATCGCAATAAAAAGGAACTAACTTACATAAATAACGTAGTTTCTGAAGGGGTACCACCCTGCCATGTAAGTATTGGGAATGCTTCTAGTGTAGTCTTTTCTGCTAATTATCATAAAGGAACAGTCGAAGCACATTCTTTAAATCAAGAGACAGGCGCCGTTCTTTCACCTCGTTCATTTATTGAACACACGGGCAAAGGTCCTGACTCTCGACAAGAAAAGCCTCATGTTCATTATGCAGAAGTGACCCCTGATGGGAAATATGTGATCGCTGTTGATCTTGGAATTGATAAAATTATCACCTATGAATTAATCGATGGCAAATTCATTGAGAAAAATATGCTTTCCGTAGCACCGGGTTGCGGACCACGTCATCTTGAATTTCATCCAAATGGAAAACTAGCCTACGTTATGACTGAATTTAGTTCAGAAATCATTGTCTTAATTTATAACGAAGAAAACGGGAGCTTTAAACAAATTCAAACCATCTCGACGATTCCTGCTACTTTTACCGAGAACAGCCACGGCAGTGCCATCCATCTTTCTTCAGATGGTCGCTTCGTATATGCTGGAAATCGTGGACATAATAGTATTGCCATTTTCGCAATAAACGAAGAAACGGGTATGCTTCATTTCATTGAGCATGTTTCAACAATGGGAGATTGGCCAAGAGATTTTTCCTTAGATCCAACTGGAAAATATCTCATCGCTGCCAATCAAAACTCTGGCAATCTCGTCTTGTTTGCTCGGAATGAACAAACAGGAAAGCTTACATTATTACAATCTGATATTCGTGTACCAGAACCCGTTTGTGTGAAGTTTTTAATGTAATCCTTAAAGAAGATGAAATAGGGTTGTCTCCATTATGGGGCAACCCTTCAATAATATATTGAGAATTATTAATCTATGTGGGCAAATTCAAAGTTCGTGTATTGTGGAAAAATATAACGTGGGCTTTATGATGAGTAGCGTCCCCTTAGCACATTCCCATCGTTTTTTGAATTCGTTTAATGTCTTTTTTACTCATCCATACTTCTTCCTTCAGAAGGTCAAAGCTATCCTCTATTCCCTTTAATCGTTCCTTCATTTCGCCAAATTCATGCGCATTTTGTAGCCTCAATTGACTTAATTCTGCCTTTAACGATTCTTGTCCATTCTTCAACGAATTAATTAAGCTTGTCTGCCCCTTTAAAGTTTCAGTCTGCAAATGTTGGATTTCCTCTAAATTCGCTAGTCTTTCCGTATTCGATTTCAATGTTTCGGCTTGCATTAGCTGGATTTCTTCCAAATTTGCTAATCTTTCTGTATTCGATTTCAAGGTTTCAGCTTGCATTAGCTGGATTTCTTCTATTTTTGAAAGACGTTCTCCATGATTTTTCAGCGTCTCATCCTGGCGATCGAGTTTAGCATTCATTTGCGCCAAGGTCGATAATATTTGCTCACCTATTTGACTATTCATTTTCACACCTCCATTTGCACCATTATAGCATCTAATCTAATTGATTCTATAGAAAAAAAATAACTCATCATCTAAAGAAGAATTTCCCCTAGATGATGAGTTCATTTTCGTCCATTTAACTTATCGTGTTACAATAATCGGCTCATCTTTCGTCACAATTAACGTATGCTCACATTGAGCAACATAGCTTTTGTCAGGAGTAACAAATGTCCAGCCATCACTTAATTCAATTACTTCTTCTGCACTAGTAGAAATAAACGGTTCGAACGCGAGAACCATTCCCTCCTTTAGTAATTGAGAATCCCATGGATCGAAGTAATTTAATATATGGTCAGGCTTCTCATGAAGGGCACGTCCAACGCCATGTCCAGTAAGATTCTTTATGACTGTGTAGCCATGTTTATTCGCCGTTCTATTCACGACTTTTCCGATCAAGCTAAGCTTTGCGCCGGCTTTAATTTTTTTCAAGCCTTCTTCAAAAGCTTTTATCGCAGTGTCACAAAGCTGCTGAAGCTTTTCATCTCTTTCGCCAACAACAATAGAAAGTCCTGTATCCGCGAAATAGCCATCCTTCGAGCCAGAAACATCAATATTTACAAGATCGCCTTCTTTAATCACACGTTTTCCCGGTATGCCATGGGCAACCTCTTCATTTACACTTATACATGTGTAACCTGGAAAGTCGTATTCTCCTTTTGGTCCCGAAATTGCTCCGTGCTTCGCAAAAAGCTCACCAGCATAATCGTCCAATTCCTTTGTCGTAATGCCAGGCTTTGTCCGTTCGATTAATTCATCACGAATAAGCGCAACAATTCTTCCGATTTCTTTTAGACCTGCTAATTCTTCCTCATTTTTTACAATCATCCTACGTCTGTCCTTTCAATCGATGTACTTATATCTCCTATTATATTATATTCTACTTTTGAAAAACATACAGCTTGAAAGGAATACTTCATTCAGTCGAATTAACGAATGATGAAGCCAATTTTGCCAAATTGTTCTGCGTCTTCCATTCGGGTAAATGCTTTTTCAAATTCATTTAGTTGAAACATACGGTCAATAATTGGTTTTATTTGATGTTCCTCGATAAACTGGAGCATTTCAGCATATTCTTCAGCACTGCCCATAGTCGTACCGAGGAGATTATATTGACCATAGAAAAAGATTCGCAAATTCATTTGAATCTCATCACCTGCCGAGGCACCAAATGTAACAATTGTTCCACCTGGTCTTAACAGTTCAAGTGATTTATGAAACGTGGCAGCACCAACAGATTCAATAACGAGATCCATTTTCACACCATTAAGTGCTATATTCCAGTCTTCATTGCTGTTAATCGCTTTATCCGCACCAAGTTCAATCGCCTTATTACATTTTTCCTGTGAACGAGAACTCACATAAACTTCAGCACCTGCTGCCTTGGCAAATTGAAGAAGGAATGTTGCAACCCCACTCCCAATACCAGGAATAAACACCTTCATACCGTGCTTTACTTTTCCTCTCGTGAATAATGCTCTATATGCAGTTAAAGCTGATAATGACAGAACTCCCGCTTCTTCCCATGATAAATAGCTTGGCTTTCTAGCAGCATTTTCTGCAGGGATGATAATATATTCAGCGAATGTTCCATGAAAAGGTAAACCAACTATCTCAAATCCTTCAGGAGGGGCATCACTATTCTCCCTCCAACCGAGACCAGGATTAATGATCACCTCATCTCCTATTTGCACAGAAGATACACCTTCACCGATTGCATCAACAATTCCCGCCCCGTCCGAGCCAATAATTAACGGCGGTGCTGAGGGAAAATGGCGCTCCAGAACAAATAAATCCCTATGATTCAGTCCAGCTGTCTGCAATTTGATTCTAATCTCCCCAGCTTTTGGTTCAATTTTTTCCATTTTTCCAGATGATAAGCCGTTGAAACCTGCCTCTCCTACATGAATGATTGCTTTCATTCTCATCACTCCTCGTTTTTTTATAAAGTGAACCAATCAGCTAATGTCATTCTTTCATAAAAATAACTAGTATATTTCTATCATACTTCAGAATTATTAAAACTTGAAATAGCAGCAACAAAATACTGAATATTAAAATAACTTATGACATTTTCCCAAAAAATCATTTATAATGAAGGAAATTACTTACATCTTAAAAGGATTCAATTAAGGGAGGTGCTACTTTTGTTTTCGAAAAAACTATTAAAGGACATATCGTCTCCTGCGTTATTGCTGGACGTTGAAGCCTTCGATGAAAACTGTGAGCATATTGCCCATAAAGCAAACGGAAAAAAAATCCGGATCGCAACTAAATCGATTCGTTCTGTCCCTATTCTAAAAAGAATTTTTCAATCGAATCCCATTTTTCAAGGATTAATGTGCTTCAGTCCACATGAAGCCATTTTTCTTGCTGAAAAAGGATTCGATGATATTTTACTTGGCTATCCTTGTACAGATGAAAAGGCTCTTGCTGAAATTTTTAAAATAAACCTCACAGAGAAGAAAATTATCATCATGATTGATTCTGTCCAGCAGATAGACCAGCTAGTAAAAATCGCCAAAGAAACGTCGGGAAAGTTCTACTTATGCATTGATGTTGATATGAGCACGGAATTTCCTGGTCTTCACTTCGGTGTACAACGATCTCCCTTGAAAAATGAGGAAGAAGTCATACTGCTTGCCAAAAGAATTGCGCAAGCACCAGCTCTTCATCTTCTTGGAATGATGGGATATGAGGCACAAATTGCTGGCGTAGCTGACTATATGCCAAACCACTTTTTAAAAAATATTTTCATTTCCTATTTAAAAAAGAGATCGATTCCCGAAATTCAAATGCGAAGACAAACCATCGTTCATGCACTTGAAAAAGCGGGTTTTTCACTCTCCATCGTTAATGGCGGTGGAACAGGAAGCTTACATACAACAACAAAGGAAGATTGTGTGACTGAAGTAACGGTCGGGTCAGGATTTTATGCACCATTATTATTTGATTCCTATCAGGACTTTCATTATAAGCCTGCATTGTTTTTTTCATTGCCTGTCGTTCGAAAACCTGCCTCACATATTTATACATGTCTTGGCGGAGGCTATATTGCTTCAGGTGCAATGGGAAAGGATAGGGCGCCCCAGCCAGTTTCCCCTTCAGGTGGAAGGCTTTTGGCATTAGAAGGAGCTGGCGAAGTGCAAACACCGGTTTATTTCAAAAAGGAAAAGCTGGAAATCGGAGATAGGATTGTCTTTCGAGCGGCAAAGGCCGGTGAAATTTGCGAACGGTTTAATGAGATCAGTTTAATCGACAATCAAAAAAAGATTGGTGCATACAAAACTTATCGTGGAGAAGGAGTGAGTTTTTTATGATAAAAACTCTTCAAGGGCGAACATGGAAAAACTGGTCACAAACCGTAATCAGTCATCCCGAAAAGATTCTCTATCCCGCTTCAATCGAAGAAGTTTGCCTGATTGTAAAAGACGCAGCAAAGGAAAAGAAATCAATAAGAATTGTCGGAGCTGGTCATTCATTTACAAAGCTAGTCCAATCAGATGATTGGCTTATTTCCCTTGATTTATTAAGTGGAATAGAAGAAATAGATGAAGGAAATGGGACAGCAACAGTTCTTGCAGGAACAAGGCTATTTCAAATTGGTACTGAGCTTGGAAAATTAGGCTATGCTCAGGAAAACCTCGGTGACATTAATGTCCAAAGCATTGCTGGGGCATTATCGACTGGAACTCACGGCACAGGAAAGGATTTCGGTATTGTCTCAACACAGGTGCTTGAACTAACAATTGTCACAGCTGCTGGGGAAACGCTCCTCTTATCTGAAAAAGAAAACCCTGCTTATTTCAAGGCATGCCTTGTATCTTTAGGGAGTCTTGGCATTATCGTGAAAGTAAAGATTAAAATCATCAAAAGCCCAGTTTACGAATATATTAGTGAGAAAATTCCTTATGCCCAGCTTGAACAAACGCTTGAGCGATACATTGAAATGAATCGACACTTTGAATTTTTCCTTTTCCCTTATTCCGATCTTGTCCAAATAAAAACAATGAATATCTCAGATCGCCAACCTCAAAGCTTAACACTTCATCACTTGAATAATCTCTTCTTAGAAAACTATTTATTTTTTATTCTCTCAGAAATATGTAAATGGCTTCCGAAAATGAGTAAATTCATAAGCAAGCTTTCCGCTAAAGCGGTTGGTAGCACATCCATTTCCGCCGAAAGCTATAAACTTTTCGCAACACCAAGAAAGGTTATCTTTCGTGAAATGGAATATTTTCTCCCTATTCAGCATATGAAAGCGGCCCTCCAAGAAATCCGTACCTGTATGGAGGAAAATCAATATAACGTCCATTTTCCACTTGAATGTCGAACCGTCAAGGCTGATGATATTTGGCTTAGTCCCGCTTACAATCGTGATTCTGCTGTTATCTCTTTCCATATGTATAAAGGCATGCCCTATGAAAAGTATTTTCATGATATGGAAAAGATTATGAAAAAATATGAAGGGAAGCCCCATTGGGGGAAAATGCATCAACGTGATTCCGCTGCTCTGCTCTCACTTTACCCCAAATTAGTCGACTTTTTAGAGATTCGCAAGACACTAGATCCTGACGGTATTTTTCTAAATGATTATTTAAAGGAGTTATTATCTGTGCCATACATTAAAAAGCTTAGCGGATTATAATGGTACAACATTGTCTGCTTAACACTTCGCTTTGCTTATTTACTAAACACTCCGCGAAATGAAACAAACTGGCGTTTTATTTTCTTAAGGCTAGACATATATTTGTACAAAGATTACTTGCAATTGAAGGAATCACAATCATTTTGTCCAGTCTGAACGCCACGTATTTATCAAAAGCTTTCACCTACGAGAGAAGCGGAGGGTTTTTAGTGTTCAAGTATAAAAAAATGAAAATAAAAAAAGCAAAACAAAAAAAATGGCTAACGAAAGGACCTCTCCCTTTTAGATATGTATTATTAATTTCATTTATCATTTTTAATATTTTAACTGTATTCAGTTTAATCATCATTAATCGAAGCCTTGAACCAACTTTAATGAGCATTGCTGAGACGAGAGCACGTCAATTTGCAGCCCAGGCGATAAATGATGCAATCGACAAGAATATCTCAGAAAATATCGATATTAATGAACTTATTGTCAAGCATGAAAATAATGGAGAAACCGCCTTCAGCTTTAATCCTAAGGTTTATCATAAAGTTACGGCTGATGCTTCAAAAAGGGTACAAAAATATTTAGATTTAGTTGAGGCTGGGGAATTAGAGCGGCTTGATAATTTCAAAAATGATATTAATATCAATAAAGAGAATACAAAAAATTCAAACGGCATCGTTTATCATGTTCCTCTCGGTATGGCTACTGGAATGACATTACTTTCAAATCTCGGCCCAGACATTCCTGTGCGTCTGCAAATTCTCGGCGATGTCACCTCAAATGTCGAAACGAAAATTATTCCATCTGGCATAAATAATACTTATATCGAAGCCTATATCAACGTTAAAGTTCATATGAATGTCATTATCCCACTAAAGGAAGAGCCGATTGAAGTTTCCTACGCCGTTAAAGTTGGTGATTTATTCCACCCTGGTAAAGTGCCACAGTATTATAATCCAGGACTTATCCCACCACCAACGAATGATAACTAACATCTTTTCATGGGAACGTCCTTTATAAAATAAAAATTTAGAATAATAAGGAAATTCACCCTTCATTTCAGTATAATTAGAGTAGCATATATGTACAAGGGGGAATTGTGGATGAAAATACTAGTTGTCGGAGCAGGAGCAATCGGGGGCTATTACGGTGGGAGACTTACAGAAAAGGGCGAGGATGTCACTTTTCTTGTTCGGGAAAACAGAAAAGCGCAGTTAGACCGCAATGGCTTGGTCGTTGAAAGTGTTAACGGAAATATGAATTTGAAAGTAAAAACCCTTTTAACCGGCGAAAAGGCTGAACCATTTGATGTCATTATCCTTTCGACAAAGGCTTATCATATCGATGGAGCGATTGAAAGCATTCGTCCATATGTTAGTGAGCAAACGATGATCCTTCCACTTCTAAATGGCATCAAGCATATTGCTGCCCTTACTGATGCATTTGGAGAAGATCATGTAATTGGTGGGATGTGCACAATCGAATCAACACTTGATGCTTCCGGAAAAGTTTTGCAAACTAGCGTACTACAAGATTTTGTTTATGGCGAAAGAAATGGAGAGACAACCGAACGAATCCTGAAGCTGCAACAAGCTTTTTCCAGTGCGAACACCAATTTCATCCTATCTGAAAAAATAGAACAGGATATGTGGCATAAATACTTATTTATTTCGACAGTTGCTGGTATTACATCTCTTTTCCGCTCATCAATCGGACCCATTCGCGAGCAAATATACGGACGACAAATGATCGAGTCTGTTCTTCATGAGGTGAGCGAAATTATGCGCGCCATGAAGGCACCGATTTTAGAAAATATTGTCGCTATTCAACTTGAGCGAATTGATCATCTTGGTTATAAAATGAAAGCATCGCTCCTAAGAGATATGGAGAAACAAATGCCGATCGAAGCAGAGCATTTCTATGGCTATCTTATAGACTATGCAGAAGCTAATAATATCCAAGCACAGGCTATAAAATCCATTTATACAAATTTAAAAATCTATGAGAAGAATACATTATAATTCTTTCCTTTCATTTGTGATACCGCATCCATTCATCGCATACATATAGTAAGTATGCATTTTGCAATTTCACTTAAAGGAGCGGTAAAAAAAATGCCATCGTATCGTCATCAGCTTGAAGTAAATGTACCGATTGATCATGTCTGGAAATTCGTTAGTAAAATTGATAATTGGGCCCCTCTCGTACCGGGATATATTGAGCATCATGTTATAAATGAGCACGAATCAACATGGAGCTTTAAAACGGATGTTGGGCTGATAAAAAAGAGAATTGATTTAAAGGTTACGATTACAAATTGGATCGAACCAACGAAGGTGACATTTCAATTAACGGGATTAAATGAAAAATTTGCGGGTCATGGTTATTTCCTTGCTGAAGCTATCACAAATTCGAAAAGTCGAATGACTGGCTTTCTGGAGATTCAGGCAGAGGGAATAATGGCAAAAATAGCGAATTCCATACTAACTACATCTCTTCCTGAGATTACGATAGAGTTAACAGAAGCTGTAGCTACGAAGATGGAGGAAAACTACAAAGTATTTTATTAAAGGAAAGTTTGTAAACAAGTCGTGAACGGACTTTTTTTCAAAAAAACAAGGAGCCATTCTCTAACGTTTGAGAATGACTCCTTGTTTTAATTTCACAATTAGATAAAATGAATGTTTTACATAGCCCATAGATTGGTGAATTTTCTTATTGCTTTATTTTATTTTCTTCCAGAAATAAAACAATATTCTCAATCAATCCTTTCGCTAAAGGCAAATCAGGATTGGAATAGGTTGCGAAATTCTGTTCACGGTCCTCAGGTGCTTCCTTCAAAATATGATTCATCCCTTCAACAACGAAAAAATTTGCATCCTTTTTTACCGCATATAAAGCCTCAGCATCTTTAACAGGCACTTGAATGTCCCGATTTCCATTGATAATTAATACTGGGCAATTCAATGCTTGTATTTGCTTCTGCGGATTGTATTTTAGCCAAGAAATCATATAAGGCTGGACAGACGGACGGAATAAGCCTTGCAGTTCAGCACTAACTTTCTCCACCTGGTCACCTTGCTTTAGTTTTTCTAGAGTAGCTTTTGATTCTTCCAATAAATTTGCAGGAAGCTGAACTTCCAGTTGCTCAAGCAGTACTTCATTTATTGGTCTTCCTGCCCCGGCAATTGAAGTAAATGCATCAGCCTTACCTTTATCTGCGGCAACCATGCCAATTAAAGATCCTTCACTATGCCCAATAATCCCAACCTTAGAAAAGCGCTGATCCTCCTTAGCAAATTGCACCCATGAAGCAGCATCACTAATATAGTCCTCGAAGCTTAATTCTTCTTCTTTTCCACCTAGGCTGGCATTAATACCGATGCCCCTTTTATCATAACGTATGCTGGCAACACCATGAACAGCTAAATCCTCTGCCACCAGCTTTAAGCTATTATTTTTTCCAGGGAGTAATGGCGAATTTCCATCTTTGTCGGTCGGTCCAGATCCAGCAATAATAATCATGACAGGGAAAGGGCCTTCACCTTGTGGCATTTGCACAACTCCATGCATCGTTCCATCATGAAGTTCTACATGCACTGCTTCTCCAGCTTCTACTACCTCTTCAACCATCTTCTCTTTTGCTTTCATTAATTCGAAAGGAATTGACTGACCTTGCTGTGTAAATATGCCTGAAATGATTTCATTTTCGACCTTGCCATCAAATGTGATATGCTGCCCTTGAATTTGCATATCGAAAAACAAACTTGGCTCAGAAAATTTTACACTTGATAATGGATAGTGATTTAATCCTTGCACGGGAATGCTTATTGTCCCTTCATCTCTTGAAAATTGAATCAGAATGGGTAGTGGCTGATTCGGAATCTTAATTGATCCTTCCCAGTTTCCTTCAATGCTTTTCAATGAATTCACACCTTTCATCTACATCAAAAATGAAATGATTAATATAATTATAAGCGGTACGAAGATGATAAAAAGACCGATTGGATTTGCAAAATTAATCGTCCAACCAACACCGAATCGCTTCTCAACAAAGAATGATGGATCATTTTTATTAAAATAGAAGAGTCCACCCTTCCAATATTGATCATCATCTACATCTGAGATACCGTTCTTTCCTTCAGATTCTACTTTTTCCCCTGCCCGTCCTACTTGATAGGCAAAAAGAGCCGTCCCGACTAATACGATTAGCAAAAACAGTAGCGGAATCGCCATGAGAGCTGCACTATTCACAATGGTCGGATGAATCATTTGTAATTGGAAAAACACAAATAGCATTGTAATTAAGACATTGATAATCAGCATAAACCAGCTTGAATATTTTCTTAATGTCAGCTGACGAGTTCGAGAAGCTTCTAGTCTTGTTGCACTTAATTTTATACCAGAACGTCTTGTCGCTTCATTTATTCCGAAAAACATGAATTGCATCATTAATAAAGTAATTAACAACGAATGAGCAGAAAATTGATTTTTGGCTGTAAATGCATCTGGTTTTCCGTTTATTCCCCAATGAGTTGGGATTTGCTCAGGAAGCAAACTGTAATTTAAAGCTGTATAGCCGATTACACCTATCGTTATTATACTGGGCAATAAAAAGATATAAGGCGGCAGCATCGCATCCAATGAACGAACAGTTAAATCGGTCATTTTTACTTGTTTAAGACTCTCCCCCCATTTCATTAATCTCTTTCTTTGTAAAGTTTTCGCATGAAAATAAAAATAAATAGCTGTGCTAATAAATAAAAGGCTCAACTGAATAGCTGTTCCGACTAAAACACGCAGCTCTTCTTTAGAGTTTCCATTCATCGGCCATAATAAAAAGAGGCAAACCGCAGCTATACCACTGATGAAGATAGATAATGTATATCTTTTTTTATACGATGTGAGCGTTTGATCAGACACATATTCATCTGGGATGAAAACGCCAAATACAGTCGTTCGTTTAACGAGAAATGGAATCGCCATTTCAATCAAGATTAAAAATACGATAATTGTTAAAAAAAGAAAAAAATCCATCTCTTTCTCTCTCCTTTTTTCATTACTTAGGATGAAATCGGAACATCTTTTGAGGGCTTACTATCTTCCCTTCAAATCTTGAAAAAGCTCAGACACGAGATGATAAATTTGCTCTTCCTTCATTCCTGATACAATCGCTTCAGCAATTACTTGTTTAAATTCGTCTGAGAGTCGAGTTGAAAACTCATTCATTTCGGAAGGTGCATTAATCACCGCCCCAGATTTAGGAATAATTTGAATGATTCCTTTTTCTTCTAGCTCATGGTAGCTTTT
>JAEWDX010000383.1 GCA_023389895.1 Bacillota bacterium | reverse complement strand
GGGCAAGTCGATTCCTGGTGTGCAAGGCGCGATTGTTGATGATCAGGGGAATGAGCTTCCTCCTTATAGAATGGGGAATTTAGCGATTAAAAAAGGCTGGCCAGCCATGATGCATTCTATTTGGAATAATAAAGAAAAATATGATTCTTATTTTATGCCTGGAGACTGGTATGTTTCAGGAGATTCTGCTTATATGGATGAGGATGGTTATTTCTGGTTCCAAGGTCGTGTGGATGATGTTATTATGACAGCAGGTGAGCGGGTTGGTCCATTTGAGGTTGAGAGCAAGCTGTTAGAGCATCCAGCAGTTGCTGAAGCTGGAGTAATCGGCAAGCCAGATCCTGTTCGTGGCGAAATTATTAAAGCCTTCGTTGCCTTACTTGACGGCTATGAAGCAACAGATGAACTCGTGGAGGAGATTCGCCAATTTGTGAAAAAAGGACTTTCAGCTCATGCTGCACCTCGGGAAATTGAATTCCGTGATAAGCTTCCAAAAACGAGAAGCGGAAAAATTATGCGCCGTGTTTTAAAAGCATGGGAATTAGACTTACCTACTGGTGATTTATCGACAATGGAAGACTAAAAGAGGTTGGAACTCGATTTAGACAACTAATTTTAAGCTATTCACAGATTATTTTTTGTTGTCTTCAAAAATAAAGAAGCATGAGTGCTTGGAAGGATTTCCAAAACACTCATGCTTTTTTATTTCTTAATAGGATGTTTATTTAATCTCCATTAGTGGAAGGCGTCGTTTCTACACCATGATCATTTCCATTTTCTGAATCGTCTTCATTTCCGTTACCACTACCACTACCTGGATTTGTGCCATCATCACTAGGTGGGTCCTTCGGTTTTTCCTCAGGTGGATTAGCAGGCTCTGTTTTATCCGGTGGTGTTTCTACAGATTTTCCAACTGCAATGCTGTTGGATGGTGGTGATTCCTTCCCAGCAATGTCTACAGCTGTAATATAATATTCTCCATTTCCAGCCCTGTACGATAAAGTACTACCAGCCGAAACAATCCCAATTTTTGTTGCTCCACTTGCTGTTTTTTGATAGATGCGATAGCCAATAACGTCGCTTTCAGGATGAATTCCCCAAGTGAGGATTGAATTGGCCTCACCGATGATTGGAGCATTTGGTATTTTTCCGTTTTCCTCTAAAGTTGATTCAGCGGCTAACAGGCTCGACCATCTAGCTCGATTTGGAATCAGCTGTGCTACATTTTTGATTTTTATCCCGAAGAACTGTTCAAAGTATTTCGGACTAATCATAACACCAGAGCTTGTAAATTCGTCAGGTGTACTTGCTAATGCTGAATAACGTTTATCCCCGATCGTGACATACTTTCCATTGGCAAAGCTATTATCAGCATTTTGGGGGAGAAACTTAGCATTGAACCAATCTGATTCGACAAGACCAGCTTTTGAGCATGCTTCTGTTGAGAGTAATCCAGATGCTGCACAATACGATCTTTTTACAATTCCTCCAGGCATTTCGAATTGTTTATTCGGTGCGCCAATTAATTCAGGATCAATATCATAAACAGCGTTTAATAATGTTGACCATAAATAAATACCTCGTGTACCATGATGCAAACGTTTATAGGTCTGCTCTAGTGGTTTTGGTGTATCATAGCCATTCCAAACACCGAAGCTAATATTAGGGTTAACAGCAACGAACCAATTATTTTCTAAGTTTTGACTCGTACCTGTTTTTCCAGCCCAATCTGAATTGAATTTTAAATAGTTCTTCATTGAACTAGCTGTTCCGTATTTGATGACATCGCGCATCATATCGATTGTAAGGAAGGCTGTTTGCGGACTGAAAACCTCGACAGGCTTTCCTTCATGCTCGTAAACAATATTTCCAGATTTATCGATAATTTTTTCGATCATATAAGCATCAACGAAATTTCCACCATTTGCAAATGTTCCGTAGGCATTGACATTTTCTTCTACCGTCACACCCTTTGTTATCCCACCAAGGGATAAAGAATTCGTTGTATAATCAGTTTCAACGAGAGAGGTAATGCCCATTTTCTCTAAATATTGCGCCGGTCGTTGATCGAGGATTGTTCGATATGTTAGCATTGCTGGGACATTATATGACATCGCTAATGCATATCTTGCCGATACTAAGCCACTATATTTTTTATCATAGTTTGTTGGGTAAGGGACATTAGGTCGGCTTGGATTAAGATAAACCTCAACATCAGGAATAACGGAGCCAGGCGCTATTTTCCCTAATTCCATCGCTGGTGCATAAACAGCTAGCGGCTTCATTGTAGAGCCGTTTGAGCGCTCTGTTCTTGTTGCATGGTTTGTTTGTTCGAGTTGAAAATCACGGCCGCCAACAAAGGAGAGTATTTTTCCTGTGCTGTTTTCAATTAAGATGGCACCTACTTGAACAGGTTCAACCACTTCACTTATTTCCCCTGTTTCAGAATCCTTCACAGTTTCGACTTTATCACTGCCATAATAGGCGAAATTATCTTTAGCAATTTGCATTGCATCATACATATCTTTGCGAATCGTTGTATGAATTTCATAACCGTTCTGGCGTAAAGTACGATCGGCAAGAATTGCGTATTCCTTTTGTAGCTCGGCATTTTCTTTTAAATCTTTCTCATCGTATCCATCTTTTTCCGCTAAAATCTTTTCCAAAATTTCCTTCGCACGTTTTTCAATTTCAATCGTTAAGTATGGATATTTTTCAAGTGTACTTTCGGTACGAGGGATAAAATCTTTTGTAATATCATAAGCCAAAGCTTCTTCATATTGCGTCTTGTTGATTTTTTCACCATCGTGCATTCTTTTTAAAACGGTTTTCATTCGCATTAAGCCATTTTCCATTCCTTCAGGTGTTTTCAATTCACCTTTCTGTGTATAAGGAGTATAACCAAATGGACTTTGCGGCAAGCCAGCAATAAATGCAGCCTGAGGTAGATTTAAATCTTTTGCACTCACGCCAAAAAGTCCTTTTGCTGCCGATTGAACGCCAGCGATGTTTCTTCCTGAGGAATTTCTTCCGAAAGTAGATACATTTAGATAGGCCTCAAGAATTTCCTTCTTATCGAAGAATTTTTCTAAGCGGAGAGCAAGTAATATTTCCTTTGCTTTACGTTCAAAGCTAACCTCATTTGTAAGCAGCTGGTTTTTAATTAATTGTTGGGTAAGAGTGCTGCCCCCAGATTGAACAGATGAATTTGTTACTTCTTGAAATACCGCACGCATAATCGCCTTTGGAACGACCCCACCATGCTGATAGAAGTATTCATCTTCGGTTGCAACAACCGCATCGATTAAATACTGGGAAACATCTTCTAGCTTTACTTCCTCACGCTCAAGATCTGTTCGTAATTTTCCAAGATAGACATGATCAGCAAAATATAATTCCGATGTTTCTTCATAGTTATAAATATCCTTTTTCATATTTTCATATGGGCGGATTGGTTCATCCTTCACAAGAGCAGCGAAATATCCTGCTCCCATCCCGCCAGCAAATGAACCACCAAGTACGATTAAAATGATAAATAGAAGAATTAAATTCCAAGTAACCTGATAAGTAATACTTGCACTCTTCTTTGTTTTTTTATTGACGAAAAAACGAAAAAACGATTTCAATTTATTCATAAAATTTTGGTTTTCTTCCATTCATATCATTCCCCCTAAAACAGTAACATTATAGCATAAAACAAAACATCTATCAGTGGGCGTTTCGATGTAAACTTTTAGAATTCGGTATCTTTGCGAATTTTTCTTCTTATAATTAGACGATAAAAGGGTTATATACGATTCTATATCTGTTTGACATTTCAAATTCAGTATGATAAAAATAGTCTATCCTTAAATTTAAATATTAGCTTTGATGGGAATAAGTAGTCTTTTTATCACTGTTTCAGAAAGCTGGCGGTTGCTGTGAGCCAGTACAAATAAAACGATGAATTACCTCCTTGAGCTTTCACTGTCAACCTGTCTATTGCAGTTATAGCAGTGAACGGTTATCCGTTATCTTTAATGAGTGGAGGATTATTTTATCCTCAATTTGGGTGGTACCGCGCGAATCAATTATGCGTCCCTGCAATTTTGCAGGGGCGCTTTTTAATGTTGCAAAAGAAACTTTCAAGTCAAGTGTGTTTGCGATTTTCAAAATAGGAGGAATAGAAGATGAATTTATTAGAGGATTTGAAATGGCGAGGGATTATTTACCAACAGACAGATGAAGAAGGATTAGAGGATTTATTAGCGAAAGAAAAGATTTCTTTATATTGTGGGATGGATCCGTCAGGAGATAGTATGCATATTGGCCATTTAATTCCGTTTCTTACTTTAAGGAGATTTCAAAATCATGGTCATCGTCCGATTGTTCTCGTTGGTGGTGCGACAGGCTTAATTGGTGACCCAAAGGCGACGGAAGAGAGAAAGCTGCAAACGATTGAAGTGGTTGAGCATAATGTTCAATGCTTAACAAAGCAATTAAAGCGGATTTTTAAATTTGAAGGTGAAAATGGTGCGACAATGGTGAACAACTATGACTGGACAGCACCATTAAACATCATCACGTTTTTACGAGATTATGGTAAATATATCGGCATTAACTATATGCTTGCAAAAGATACGATTGCATCACGTTTAGAAACAGGCATTTCCTTCACAGAATTTGCGTATACGATTTTACAAGGAATGGACTTTAAACATTTATATGAAAATTACGATTGTAAATTACAAATTGGTGGAAGTGATCAGTGGGGAAATATTACAACTGGTTTAGAGCTTATTCGCAAAATGGTAGGAGAAGGCTCAAAAGCTTACGGATTAACGATTCCGCTTGTCACAAAAGCTGACGGGACAAAATTTGGCAAGACTGAAAGTGGGGCAGTTTGGCTTGATCCTGAAAAGACATCGCCTTATGAGTTTTATCAATTTTGGATTAATACAGCGGATGCTGATGTTGTAAAATATTTAAAATTATTTACTTTCCTTTCACGTGAAGAAATTGAAGCCCTTGAGCAGTCTGTCGCGGAGGAGCCACATCTTCGCAAGGCACAGAAAGCATTAGCAGAGGAAATGACGCGCTTGCTTCATGGTGAAGAGGCATTAAATCAAGCGATCAAAATAACTGCTGCGCTATTTAGCGGTGATGTGAAAGAATTGACAGCGGCTGAAATTAAGCAAGGCTTTAAAGACGTTCCATCATATGAGCATGTGGCTAATGAGGAAATCAGCATAGTCGATTTACTTGTGGCAGCGGAAATTGCACCGTCAAAGCGTCAAGCTCGTGAAGATGTTGGGAGCGGAGCTGTATCGATTAATGGTGAGCGCATGACCGATATAAATTATGTTCTGAGTGTAGAAGATAGAATCGAAGAGCAATTTACGATCATTCGCCGTGGGAAAAAGAAGTATTTCTTAATCCATTATAAATAAGCGGCCTGAAGAAGGGATTTGCCAAATGAACAAAGCTGAAATTGAAAATAAAATCCAAGAGCTGAAGCTCGACTATATCCGCTTGCAAAATGATTTAGAAAAGCTTGATTCGGTTAATGGGAATATTTCACCATTAGAAAAACAGCTCGCTCAGCTAGAAAGAGAATTAGCAAATTTACGAACGCAGTTAAAAGAGCTGTAAACTTAAAGATTGATTGAGGCATGGAATTAACGGGTTATTCGTTAGTCTATGCCTCTTTTATCGATTTAATATAACCAATTTCTTTGGGTGTAAGGAATTGGGTAGTATTGCCTTATATGCTCTTGATGAGGGCTATTATAGTTAGGGGTCCTGTGATTTTCTTCTCGATTGCAATTCTTATACGGGCCGATATATGTTGTTGGTTTCACAGGAGCTATTGCTTTTTTCCATTGATTCTCATCGAGGCAATACGTATGCGCCATAATATTGGAAGGAGTAAATTTTAAGATGTCAGAGCCTAAAATGACTTCTGGTGTTGGTGCATCAAAGATTGCTAAAAGGTGAGTGTTATTAGCGAAGTTTTATTATCTGAAGGAGAACGTGCTTGAAAAACGGAATGAATAGGATGAGGTGAAGGGAATGGCCAAAAAAAATAGAAACAAACTGCTAATCTCATTATTAGTTATCGCTTGTATAATCCCCTTTGTCTTCTTATGGATTTTTTTAGCAGCTATGAGTGCCCCAATGCTGTAAATTCAGTTCCAACAAAAAAAACCCCAGAAGCGTTGATATAATACGCTTTCTAGGGTTTTGAATCTTGCTGTTTACAACACGTTTAGCTTAACGTGAGTAGAACTCAACGATTAGAGATTCGTTAATTTCAGCTGGAAGTTCAGAGCGCTCTGGGAAGCGAGTGAAAGCTCCTTCTAATTTATCAGCATCGAAAGTTACGAAATCAGGAATGAAATTAGTCACTTCGATCGCTTCTTTTACGATGTCAAGGTTGCGAGATTTTTCGCGAAGGCTAATTGTTTGACCAGGTTGTAAACGGTAAGATGGAATATCAACACGTTTTCCATCAACTAGAATATGGCCATGGTTAACAATTTGGCGTGCCTGACGACGAGTACGAGCTAAACCTAAACGATAAACAACGTTATCAAGACGTGATTCTAAAAGAACCATGAAGTTTTCACCATGTTTACCAGTCATTTTACCAGCTTTATCGAATAAATTACGGAATTGACGTTCAGTTACTCCGTACATATGACGAAGCTTTTGCTTTTCTTGCAATTGCAACCCATATTCAGATAATTTTTTGCGTTGGTTAGGACCATGTTGTCCAGGAGCGTAAGGACGCTTATCTAATTCTTTACCTGAACCGCTTAGGGAAATTCCTAGACGACGAGATAGTTTCCAGCTTGGACCAGTATAACGAGCCATTTAAGACTCCTCCTTTATGTTTTTATTTAGGTAAAATAAAAACAGATGTGTACAGCTTTTATGACCATTTTATTTTCTTTGTACCTTCGCTCCAGCAGCAGGGAGTTACATGATACCCAATCAATAGAAAAACAGTGAGTTCCAGCTCTTTTAGATTAGCAAAAGGCTAGCGATAACTGAATTCAAACCCTATTGAGGAATAAAATGAGAACACGAAAGAGTTCACATAGGCTGCAATATTTTACACAAAGAATATTATATTACTTTTAACTGATTAAAGTCAAGGGACTTTTTCACTTAAAACCCTAGAAAAATAAGCATTTTATACTAATGTGCTATTGAATTATGATATAATTATTAAAAGAAAGTGAATAAGAGTGATAAAAGTGGTTGAAACAAAAAAAGAAAAGTTTATTAGATTTTTTTTCATCGTTTTTTTTATACTCATCGTTCTATTTGCCCTAGCTTATCGGCAGGATAAGATGGGGGCTGGTCAAACATCTCAGTCGCTCCAAGCGCTTGTTCTCCATGCGAGTATAGCGGAAACTGATCAGCCTGTCGCCATTCTTTGTGAACGCAAAAATAATCAGACTATATTAGGCGTGTATGAAATAGATAAAAAGGATCAATATAAATTTAAAACATTGAATGCAAAGAAATTTAATTCTAGAATTGAGAAACTTTCCGCTGATCAAAATGAGAATGGTTTCTGGGCTTTAATAGATGAAGAATGGCATTATTTTAATACTAGCTTGCAAGAAGAGAAACGAAACATAAAGATGATGGATGAAAGCCCATATAAGATGGCATTTACATACAATAAAGAAGAAGCAAAAATAATGGTGAATGACATTCAATCTATCATGATGGATGAGGAAGAAGCACCGTTAGAACTACATGCTTTATCAGAGGGCGGGCAATTATGGCTAATTCTTACTGATAAAGGCGTGAAAATCGCTGCAAATGACGCTAAATAGATAAGTTATAAACAGTAATAGTTATAGGTGATGAGTGAAATGACACTACTTGGACAGCAGATAATTTTAAGATTGAAAAGCTGTTTTTTTGATATTTTCGGTCCCGAAAATGGCGTTGTCAGCTATGAAAATTTAATAAATAAGATGCTTGAAATCATTAAAGACGTAACAAATGCTGAAGTGGCAACCCTTCTAGGCTATAATGATTGGAAACAGCAAATGGCAATTGTAGCTTCTACAGATATAGGGTCCTGTAAATTAGTTGAACCCTCATCGCTTACTTGGGAAGAAATAAGTGAGATTTCGCAAACAAGTGAAATTTCTCTTAAGCAACTACCGGGATTTGAAGCATACGATATGGTTCTCGTTCTTTCGACAAATGAGCAACTAATTGGCTATCTTGCGCTTAAAGGGGAGAATTGTACTCTGAAGGAGCTCTCCGAAAAAATTTTAAAAGAAATTTGCGAGGAAACTGCTCGTTTTTTAGAGAAATCAAGAAGTCTAATCGAAATTCTTTCAGAAGAAAAAAAGTATAAACAGCTTTTTCGAGTGACAGAGAAATTCCATCAAACAATGAATATGGATGATGTGCTAGGTGAAATTATTAGTACCCTTCAAGAGGTCTATCCAGCATTTACATACTATCTTTTACTGTCACATGATAATAACCAGTTAGAGGACTTACAGATAAAGGATTTAGAATATGACAGTGAAAATATTGCTGCAATGCAAGCATATGTAACAGGAAGCTTCCAATTTGAAGATTCATTACATGGAAAAAGATCGATCATGTATGCCCCTTTAAAAGGGAAGCAAGGTGTATATGGTGTTTTGCAAGTTATTGCCCCAAACACACTAGTGTTTCCGAAAAACGAAGTAGAATTTATCTCTCTGCTTGCGAATACTGCGGGAAGTGCACTTGAGAATGCTCAGCTTTATCAACAATCAAAACGGTTAATTAATGATTTGAAATTAATTAATGAAACATCTCATCGATTAAATTCAAATTTAAGATTAACCGAAACAATCACCTTTATTACTGAGAAGATTATTAATTCCTTTGATGCAGAATTTGTCGGATTTATTCTGTATATCAATGAAGAAACAAAGATTTTAAAAGGGAGTACTGAATTTTTCAATACGAAAAATGCCAAAAAATACATTCAGTATATTATGGAGAAGCTAGAGGAAGAAAATGATGCACTTTTCATCGGAGATTGTCATTTAAAACTTGGTGATAATGGGATTGATTATAAATCAATTATGGCTGTACCGATGACGCAGTCAGGAATTCAAAAAGGATTTGCATTAGTTATGCATCAAAACCCTTATCATTTTTCTTTTGAAGCTTTTAAATTGTTACAATCACTTGTCCATCACTCAACTCTCTCCTTTACGAACGCCATGCTAAGAGAAGAACTAGAAAAAATGGTTGTGACAGATCATTTAACAAAATTATTTTCACGTAATTATCTTGATGAGAAAATTTATCAATCGATGAACGAAGATCAGGAAGGAACATTTATTATGATTGATATCGATAATTTTAAATCAATCAATGACACATTCGGTCATCAAGTTGGTGACGATGTAATTATTCAAGTAGCGAACTTAATTAGTGAAAATATTCGAGGTACAGATATTGGTGCTAGATGGGGAGGGGAAGAGTTGGCGATTTATTTACCAGGCATTTCTCTTTCGTCAGGTGTCATGATTGCGAAACGGCTTGTAAAGAAAGTGTTTGATTATACAAATCCAAGAGTGACCATTTCCTGTGGTGTCTCACATTGGAATCAAAGTAAGAAGGATACATATGGCACATTATTTAAACGGGCAGATAAGGCTTTATATGTTGCGAAGCATACGGGGAAAAATAAAGTAGTTATTCAAGATGATTTAACGAATAAGAAATAATTTGGACTTTGTCGTTGCATTCCCACGGTAGGTCCTTTTTGTTTCATGTTAAAGTATAAGTAAGGGATCAGTCGGGCTTGAATCATCGGGAGCCGCTCTTAATGATTCAAGCCCTAGAAATAATTTAAAGATAAGAAACAAGGATGGCTGCAAAATCGATTAATTCTGTCTCATCCAATTGGTCAAATCGATTTTTTTCTGGTGAATCAATATCTAATACCCCAATAAGGCGATCATTCTTAATCAATGGGATGACTATCTCTGATTGAGAAGCAGCGTCACAAGCAATATGACCTGGGAATTGGTGAACATCGTCCACACGAATTGTTTTCATTTGAGTGGCAGCTGCGCCACATACACCCTTTCCGCTTGGAATTCTTACACAGGCTGGCAATCCTTGAAATGGACCAAGCACAAGCTCATCATTTTCTACTAAATAAAAACCAACCCAATTAATTCGCTCGAGAAATAAATTTAATAAAGCAGAAGCATTGCTTAAGTTAGCGATGAGGTTTTGTTCGCCATCTAGTAATGCTGCTAGCTGTTTTTTTACTAATTGGTAATTTTTCTTGCGAGATCCGTTATATAATCCGACATGGAACATGTAGAGTCACCAAACTTTCATCTGAATTTTTAAATAAACATTTTGTTGCGACCTTGTTCAAGCTCGTTAATTTGGTGGGCATCAGACCCATATATGATCGGGATTCCAATTTTTAAAGCTTCTTTTGCTACTGAAATAGGAGGATAGGATTCTCCGCAAAGAGGCTTATAATACCCAGCACCATTGTAATCGAGCTCATAACCTTTTCTTTTTATTGCTTTAAGAAGCGTTTCAATTTCATTTGAAAAATCCTCTGTGATTGGGAATTTTTTCTGAAATTTTTTCACTAATGTAATATGGCCAACTCTTTTTGGCTTAAAAGGACCAAGCTCACTTTCAATTGATTGAAGTAAGGTTTTATAATAAAGCCGGTAAACATCACCGATTGTACCGTATCTTTCAATCATTTCTGCGAAAGTTTTCGGACTATAATCTAAACAATCATATTTTTCTTTATATTTCAAGAAATGAACAGATAAAATGGCATCATCTAAATAAGGACCATACTGTGAAAGGAAAGATTCTATTTCCTCTTCATATCCTTCGATAAAATCAATTTCTAAACCAGTATTAATTTTTAACTGCTGACGATAGTTTGCTTTTAATTTTTCTATTTCCTGAAGATAGGCTTCCATCTCTTCCAGCTTCATCGCACTGTCTTTATTAGGAGTGGGATCAGTAAATCCGCCTGGCAGTGGAGCATGCTCTGCAAAAGTAACTTCTTCATAGCCTAATTCGATCGCTCTTTCAACATAACCAGCGAGGGAGTCATTTGTTCCGTGGGGACAAAATGGCGTGTGAATATGTCCATCCTTTTTCATTTGAATCAACCTCCTTCCTCGCGCGTCTAAGAAAGTATAAATTGTTAGCGAAGAAGATTATTTTAATTATATCCCTTTCTCCGCTTTTCCAAATTGATAAGTTTCATTTAGAAGAGTTATAGGAATTGGGGAAAAAGTATGAAAATAACCGGAAAAATAATAATTTTTCACAATAAATTAGATAAAAAAGTGAAATAAATAGTCAATAAATGTCGTTTACATGGTATCATAAAAACATTGAACTGAATATGAAATTTAACTTTATTCAGAGGAAGTCCTCACTTTATTAAGTAGCGAGATAAATGTAAGTAAAATCCAATTTAATATGAGTTTAGATTTTGCTGAAAAAAGTTAAAGCCTCCGGCGGATGCCTCAGATTTTTTAAAGGAAGTTTATCGAACAAGTTCGATAAAAATCTGGGCGCAAATTCGCCAAGGCAAATTTGATAGTATAGAATAAACATACTGGCTCGGAATAGAACAGGGGGCTTTTTTTAAAATGAAATTTGCAATTGGCGGTGCCATTATTTTAATCGTTTTATTTTTAACAGGATTCTTTTTAAAGAAAAAACATTATAAAGAAGTGGATCGGCTAGAAGAATGGAAGATGGATATAACAAATCGCCCTGTTCTCGATGAAATGTCTAAAGTGAAGCAATTAAATATGACAGGTCAAACAGAGGAATTATTTGAAAGATGGCGGAATGATTGGGATGAAATTGTCGCAGTTAGGCTGCCGAATGTTGAGGAATATTTATTTGATACAGAAGAATATATTGATAAATATCGCTTTCGCAAAGCGAGCAGTGTTCAGCAAGAGATAGATAAGTATCTATCCGATATCGAAGCGGATATTAAGATAATGCTAACAGAATTGAATGAGCTCGTCGGAAGTGAGGAAAAAAACCGAAAAGAAATTGAGGATTTAAAGGATGTTTACCGGGAAAGTAAGAAAACATTACTTGCTCATCATCATACATATGGAAAAGCTGCCGAGCAAATTGAACAACAACTTGATGAAGCGTTTGCGAAGTTTGATGAATTTATGGAAAGTACGAGTAACGGGAATTATTTAGAAGCAAGGGAAGTTGTTTTTACGATTCAAGCAAATTTAGATGATATTCATTTAAAGATGGAGTTGATCCCCACTTTGCTTGTTGAATGTCAATCGAAAATCCCTTCTCAATTAAAGGAATTAACTGAAGGATTTAAAGAGATGATCGAACAAGGATTTATTCTCGATCATATTCAATTAGAGAAAGAAAAAGAAAAAATTGAAAAGGATATTGCAATTTATCTTGATAAGATAAAAAATGCGGATATTAGCGATGTTGAAAAGGGTATCAATGACATCCACGAAAGCATTGATCTGCTATATGATTTATTCGAAAATGAGGTTCATTCAAGACACTATATAAATAAAGTGGACGAAGCCGTCGAGACGCTTTTAATGGCTAATAGAGAAGCAAATAAGCAGTTAAAGGATGAATTAGAACTTGTAAGTGAAAGCTATCATCTTTCAGAGAAGGATGCTCAAACTCAAGCACAGCTAGAAAAGAAACTGACGCAGCTTGTAAATCAATTTGATATTCTCGAACATAAAATTGTTGTCGGGGAGACTGCTTATTCACTAATCAAAGAAGAGTTAGATGAAATAAAGGTTCAATTAGAGAAAATTACACTAGAGCATAAAGCGTTTTCCGAAAAGCTTCAAGCATTAAGAAAAGATGAAATATTTGCTCATGAAAAGATTGGAGAATTAAAGAAGAAAATCGTTGATACAATTAAACTAGTTTCCAAAAGTAATGTTCCTGGACTGCCTCAAGATTATCTTTATTTACTAGAGGATGCGAAAGAAAGTGTCAGCAATGTTATTTTGAAGCTGGAGGAAAAGCCATTAAATATCCAAACGGTTCGGCAGTATTTAGAAGTAGCTGAGCTGACAGTAGATAAAATCATTCAAATTGCTAATGAAATGATTGAAACGATTATGCTTGTAGAAAGAGTAATCCAGTACGGTAATCGTTATCGAAGCAGGTATCCTTCTATTGAGGTTGGATTATTAGAAGCTGAATCCGCATTTAGAGGTTTTGACTATAAGGCAGCTTTAGAACATGCAGCAACAGCAATTGAAGAAATTGAACCGGGTGCAATCAAGAAAATCGAAAATCTAATTAATGAATTGCAAGAAGAGGAGTGAGCCAGATAATTTGGCGCTCTTTTTTTTGATCTATAAGTATAAGTTTTAATATTAAAAAAGTGATGTCTCTTCAGTCTGGCTACAAGACGTCTGAGACACCACTTCCGCTTCTCTTAATTAGTCGTTAAAACCTTTTTCGATTCACCAATTAGGATAGCGAGGATATATCCAATGATAGCTCCAATTATTCCTGGAACAAGCCAACCAATCCCTTGATCAAAGAAGGGAAATAATCGGCTAAGTGTAGGAGTAATGGCAGATAGGTTTGCACCGGCTGCATTTAAGCCATCAATGATGCCAATTATTCCAGTTGGAATGATGGCACAAACATACACTGACGTGTAGCCATGAAACAGTTTATGTGTAAATGATAAAATCATTAACATAATGGCTAATGGATAGATAAAGACTAATACTGGAACTGAAAAACTAATCAGCTGTGATAAACCAACATTTGCAATCACTGCACTAAATACGGAGAAAATGATCGCTAATTTCTTATAAGAAATAGAAGGAATAAGTGTAGAGAAATATTGCGAACAAGACGTAATTAATCCAATCGCCGTTGTCAAACAAGCAAATAAGATCGCTAATGCAAGAATGACTGCCCCTAAAGATCCGAATAAATGAGTCGCGGCTGCTGATAGAATGGCTGCTCCGTTACTCTGTACTCCAATAATATCTGTGCTCGTACCACCAATCCAAGCAAGGGAAATATAAACAAGCGCAAGGGCTGCCGCTGCAATCAGTCCAGCGGTGATACAAAGCTTTGTAACGGTGTTTTTGTTTGTTACCCCAAATCCTTTTATGGAGGTAACAACAATACTTCCAAACACGAGTGAAGCAAGGGCATCCATTGTTAAATAACCTTCGAGAAATCCTTTGTAAAACGAACCATTTGCATACACCTCATTAG
>JAEWDX010000318.1 GCA_023389895.1 Bacillota bacterium | reverse complement strand
GTATTATATGGAAGTTCATGAAAAACAGAAATTTGACGTATTATGTAGTTTGTTAGACATTCAGTCTCCGGAATTAGCCATTGTTTTTGGACGGACAAAAAAACGGGTTGATGAAGTAGTTGAAGGCTTAATTAAACGTGGCTATTCAGCAGAAGGAATTCATGGTGATATTCCACAGGCTAAGCGTGATCAAGTTATTCGTCGTTTTAAAGAACAAACAATTGATATAATGGTTGCAACAGATGTAGCAGCTAGGGGCCTTGATATTAGTGGAGTGACTCATGTGTACAACTTTGATATCCCACAGGATCCTGAGAGCTATGTTCACCGTATCGGCAGAACAGGTCGTGCCGGAAACAAAGGTTTAGCTGTAACATTTGTTTCTCCGCGTGAAATTGATCATTTGAAAATTATTGAAAGTGTAACAAAAAGTAAAATGATTAAAAAACCTGTTCCATCCTTTAAAGATGTTCTTGTTGGAAATCAGCAAGCAACGATTAATCGTTTAATGTCTGTCATCGAAAAAAGTGAATATGAAGATTATAAGAGAGTGGCCGAATCGCTGCTTGAAGATACCGATTCAGTTACTTTATTAGCTGCTGCTCTTAAATTATTAACGAAGGACCCAGATGTGACTCCAGTGAAATTAACCGCTGTTGAGCCAATTCGAGTTAAAAAGCAAAGAAATGACCGAAGCGGGGACAGAAAAAGGTTTAATGATCGTGGAAGAGTGAATAGTCAAGCTGGAAGAGATAGCAGGGACAGAAGAAGAAATAGAACGCGTAATAAATAAAAGGATATAAAAATGTAATTTTTATGTTAATTTTGGATAAAATCCAAAAAAATTACCCATATTAATAAATGCAGGGTAAAAAATCTTGTGAGTTTTTGATATTTAGGAGGATTTAAAATGGCAACAGGTAAAGTAAATTGGTTTAATGCAGAAAAAGGCTTTGGTTTTATCGAAGTTGAAGGTGGAGAGGATGTTTTTGTTCACTTTTCAGCTATTCAAACAGAGGGCTTTAAAACCCTTGAAGAAGGCCAAGAAGTTAACTTTGACATAGAAGAGGGACAGCGTGGACCTCAAGCTGTTAATGTTACAAAAGCATAAGTAAAATAAAAGAGCCAAAAAAGGCTCTTTTGTTTTAAGATAAGAAAGTAAATTTTGAAGTTAGATAATGGTCTAGCTGTAGGCGGCTTGCGCCTTTTCAAATGTGAGGGGGAGAAAAGAATGAAAGAATTTACAGTTCAGTTTCATAAGGAAGACCAAATAGATGAAATGAAGGTTCAAAAATTAACTGAAGAGGATTTCGAGCGTGCAACTGAAGGCGGAACGAGGCATTTATTCGAATTAGATACAAATATTGGCTTTTTTGTCTATTTTGATGCAGTGGATAGTGAGGGGAAGGAATCGTATATGGTTCTTCAATATGAGGACGATAGCGAGGATCCTAGTGCATGCTACTCATTTGAATTAAAGGATTTTTATCAGTTTGCCGCCCTTCATTTGAATGATCTTGAGTTCCAAGATGAAAATATCGAAGAAGATTCAGAAGAAGAAGAGTATAGTCCGATTCATCATCTAGCTCATTTAATGTTTCATATTATCGAAGAAGGCAAAACAATCGAAATATAGAGGTGCAGGGGAAACCTGCCCTTTTTTAATTTAATGCTCTGATTCTAAACAATGCTGATAACAAAACTGTGTAACCATCTTTTCTTCTTCATTGTCTAAAGCAAATTCCAATATATTTTCACCGATGAGGAAATGATAGTTTAGAATTCGTATATCCTCGTCATTTTTGTAAAATAGTACGCGAAGCTGAGTACCATTTTCTGAATATAACTCATCCTCTTCATCGACCTCAAGCTCTAGAAAGAATTCATACCGATCACCTGATAAGATCCCAGTAGGATCCTCTAATTTCTCAATCGTATAACTGATTATTTTCATTTATATCGTCCTCTCATGTTTTCAGTAGATCCTTACCGAAATATTATACACCTTTCTGTATATGATAATAGCATTATTTCTTCATTAGGCAAAAAATTTCAATATTTGTTTCTATTAGCTGTATTGTGAGGCCTTTTTCGATCGTCTTTTGACGGTATAGGAAATTTATGTTATACTAATTATTAAGTTGTAAACTAAGTTGCCCATATGTCACTTGTTATTTAGAGTCGGTTAATTTTAGTCCCTTTATTTAACAAGTGGCTTTTATTTTTTTTGAAAAATAAGGGTCTACTCTTTTGGAGGTGCCTTTTTATGGCTATGGGGTTTGGAAGAAAAAATACAGAAGAAATTAAAACAGAAGAAGTGAAAATTTGGGAATGTACATCAGAAACATGTAATTGCTGGGTTAGAGATAACTTCAAAAGTGGTGAAAAGCCGTTATGCCCAATTTGTAAAAGTGAAATGAAAGCAACAACAAGAGAACTTCAAGTCGTAAATAATAATAGTATTTATTCGAAAAGTTAATATACATGGAGAGGATAAATTTCCTCTCTTTTTTATTTTTATTTGATTCTATCAATTAAAATAAATTGTAATCTATTTTCTAATATGATAAGATTGTTTACGACATGTAGTGTTCGAAAACGACATTAACTACTATATATAGAGATTAATCTTGGTGTCCTTTTTCAGGACTTAATAGGGAATCCGGTTCGAATCCGGAGCTGTCCCCGCAACTGTAAATGTGGACGAACAAAGCATGCCACTATACAAATGGCTTCACGGTATTTGTATGGGAAGGGCTTTAAGTAGGATGATGCATAAGTCAGGAGACCTGCCATTTTTGATTGAAATGTTTCAGATCCTCGGGGATTGGGATGATGAGACGATCGTGTAATGGCAGTGGGAGCATTTCTTCTCTTTGTTTTATCCGATCGTTTGATCCGCTCAATTTTCTGAGCGGATTTTTTATTTTTTACAAGGGGGAGTTTTAATGGAGCAGCAATTAATTGACAAATTAGTAGATTTTCAAACTCTTAAGAAATCATTTTCACATTTGGATGTAACAGTCTTACAAGAAAGAGCTGGACAAATGAAATTTCAAAATCAAGAAACCCTATCCGAACAGCTTATCCTTGAAAGTCTATCATATATTAGTATAGAGGAGCCGGACTGGACATTTGTGGCTGCCCGATTATACTTGAACAAGCTTTATGAAGAGGCCAGTAATAATCGAGGTTATTCTACTGAAAATCAATATGGAAGCTTCTACAAACTTATTAAGCAATTAACAGAGCGACAAATTTACCATCAAGACTTAATGACAAAGTATTCTCAAACTGAAATTGACGAGCTAGGGATGTTTATTCGTGCTGAAAGAGATGAATTATTTACATATCTAGGAATTAAAATGTTAGCAGACAGATATTTAGCAAAAGATAAGCAGCGAAATATTTATGAATTGCCACAAGAGCGCTTCATGGTAATCGCAATGGTATTAATGAAAAATGAAATACCTGTAAGACGTTTAGAGTTTGTAAAGGAAGCCTATTGGGCAATGAGTAATTTATATATGACGGTTGCAACACCAACACTCGCAAATGCAGGAAAGAATTGGGGTCAGCTCTCAAGCTGCTTTATTGAAACAGTGGATGATAGTTTAGATTCGATTTATGACAGCAACACCGATATTGCGGCACTATCGAAAAATGGGGGTGGAATTGGTGTTTACCTTGGGAAAATTCGCAGTAGAGGGAGCGATATTAAAGGGTTTAAAGGTGCTTCCTCGGGCGTGATTCCGTGGATGAAGCAGCTTAATAATACAGCTGTCAGTGTTGATCAGCTTGGACAAAGACAAGGAGCGATAAGCGTTTACTTAGATGTATGGCATAAAGATATTTTCTCTTTCCTTGATGCGAAATTAAATAATGGTGATGAACGTCATCGAACGCACGATCTATTTACAGGTGTGTGCATTCCCGATTTATTTATGGAAAAGGTAGAGAGCAGGGGAAAATGGTATTTATTCGACCCGCATGAGGTAAGAAGAGTAATGGGCTTTTCCTTAGAGGATTTTTATGATGAAGGTGAACATGAAGGTTCCTTTAGAGAAAAATATAAGGAATGCATTGATAATAATGCTCTATCAAGAGAAGAAGTACCTGCAATAGAAATAATGAAATCGCTCATGAGAAGTCAGCTTGAAACAGGGTCTCCTTTCATGTTTTATCGTGATGAAGTGAATCGGAAAAATGCAAATTCCCATACTGGAATGATCTACTGTACAAATTTATGTACAGAAATTGTCCAAAATCAGAGTGTAACGAAAAGAGTGGAAGAATATACGAAAGACGGTAGAATCATCATCGAAAAAATCCCAGGTGATTTTGTTGTTTGTAATCTATCCTCGATTAATCTTGCGGCAGCATACAAAGACCAAGTTTTCGAAAGATTAATTTCGATTCAAGTAAGGATGCTGGATAATGTCATCGATATTAATGCTATACCAGTTTTACAAGGGCAACTGACAAATCAAAAATATCGAGCAATTGGTCTCGGTACATTTGGCTGGCATCATTTACTTGCTGTGAACAAGATTGGCTGGGAAACAATGGAGGCTGTTGAACTGGCTGATCATTTATATGAAAAAATTGCTTATTTAACGATCAAAAGCTCAATGGAATTAGCAGAAGAGAAAGGGAAATACCCAGTATTTACAGGATCTGATTGGGAAACTGGTGCCTATTTCAAGAAACGCGGCTATTTAGATAACCAGTCTGAATATAATTGGCAAAGTTTATCTACACAAGTAAAAGAGAAGGGAATTCGTAATGGCTATTTATTGGCTGTTGCTCCAAATGCGTCGACTGCTTTGATTGCTGGAAGTACGCCAAGCATTGATCCGATTTTTAATAAGCATTATTCAGAAGAGAAAAAGGATTATCGCATACCTGTTACTGCCCCTGATCTAAATTCAGAAACGAATTGGTATTATAAATCTGCCTACCATATTAATCAAGAATGGAGCATTAAGCAAAATGCGATGAGACAAAAACATATTGATCAAGCGATTTCCTTTAATTTATATATTCAAAATAATATTAAGGCGAAAGATTTATTGAATCTCCATTTTTCCGCTTGGGAGAATAAAGTCAAAACGACCTATTATTTGCGGTCAACTTCATCAGAAATTGAAGATTGTGAGTCTTGTTCAAGTTAAAATTGCCAAGCTAAAACGAAGTTATTTTTAACTGTTCCTTAATTAACATAAAAATCATTTTGCTAGGAGGATTTTTCATGGAGATAGTAGAAAAACGCCCGATTATTAATAAAACAGCCCCTAATCGCTCAACAGCAATCTTGAATGGGGAGTGCTCGAATATATTGAACTGGGATGATGTGCGGTTTTCTTGGGCATATCCAAAATACAAAAAAATGCTCGCTAATTTTTGGACACCGTTCGAAATTAATATGTCGCAGGATATGAAACAGTTTCCGAATTTATCAGTAGATGAACAAGATGCTTTCCTGAAAATTATCGGTCTTCTCGCCTTACTTGATAGTATTCAAACTGACTATGCTGGTAAGGTGGCAGATTACTTGACTGATTCAAGCCTTTCAGCCTTAATGATCATCCTTGCGCAGCAAGAAGTGATTCATAATCACTCGTATTCCTATGTCCTTTCAAGCTTAGTTTCCAAACAAAAACAGGATGAAGTGTTTGAATATTGGAGAACTGAGCCAACGTTAATTAAAAGAAATGAATTTGTTACGAATGGATATCGGGAATTTGCGGAAAATCCAACCGCTAAAAATTTATTGAAGTCGATCGTTTACGATGTTGTTTTAGAGGGGCTATTCTTTTATTCTGGCTTCGCTTTCTTTTATCATTTAGCAAGAAATCAAAAAATGGTTTCAACGTCAACGATGATCAATTACATTAACCGTGATGAACAAATTCATGTTGATTTATTTGTGAAAATTTTTAAGGAAATTTTAGTTGAAAATCCTGAATTGAATAATGAGGAATTAAGTCATTTTATGACAACCACTTTTAGAAAGGCGGCAGACCTGGAGATTGAATGGGCGCAGGTTATTATCGGTGATAAAATCGATGGTATTCTTTTAGCAGATGTTGAAGCGTATATTAAATTTTATGCGAATGTAAGATGCAATCAATTAGGCTTTGAAAGACCTTTTGAAGGATATCGCAGCAATCCACTTCGTTGGATCGTTGCTTATCAAGAAGTCGACCATGGAAAATCTGACTTCTTCGAACAAAAATCACGTCAATACACAAAGGTGAATCAAGTTGATAATGGATTTGATGAACTGTAGAGAAACTTTCGCTTGCTGTTTTTAAAAATTTGAACGCTTGCCGAAGAAGTGAAATAAAAAATGCTATTCCCTAAAAGCGGAATAGCATTTTTTATTGAGTATTGAGGGTAAAGGTAAAGCACTAGACATGAACTGAATTTTTATTAAAAGATTTACGAATGAATGGAATTACATAGCGATCAAGGCCAATTTTTCCTGCATTATGGCCGGCAACTAAAATAAAGATAGTTAATAATACCATTTGTGCATTCGTACTAACAGTTCCTGAGAATAAAAAAGCAAAGTTCATAATAATCCCAAAGAAAGCAGCAACAGTTGTTAAGCAGCCAAGAATTAAGCCAAGACCGACTAATAATTCTCCCCATGCAACTAGAAATGAAAATAGCCCAGCATTTGGAACAGCGACTCCTTCTAAAAAGCTAGCCCACCATGCCTGAACCGCTGGATGATCACCACTAGCATTTTTGACAGCTCCAGCTAGAAATCCAGAAGCATCAAAGTCCTTCGTAATTTTACCAAATCCTGCCGTAAGCCATGAATATCCAAGATAGATTCTAATGATTGTTAATAGTACTGAAGCAATTTGATTTTCTCGTAGCCATTTTACGAACATTTCCATCCCAACCTTTCTACTTTATTAATAATGAATACAAGTAAAATATACCATGAATAAACTAAAAAAACAGATTTTGTGATACTTGTCACAAAAATGAAAAAAGAAATTAACAAAATTATGAAATATTTACAATTTGGTGGAATCGATTAATGAGTTGAGTTTGTAAGGTTGGGAATATTAACAAGGAGAGCTAACAATAAATGAAGTCATAATGGGGAGATTCTAAAATGAAGCAAATTCTAAGGATTTATCGAACAGATATAAAGAATATTATTACAAATTGGGTCACACTCATCGTTATTCTAGGTCTTATTATTCTGCCCTCTCTTTATGCTTGGTTTAACATCAAAGCATCATGGGATCCATATGGTCAAACAAGCCATCTAATGGTCGCAGTTGCTAATAATGATCACGGGACTGAATGGAGAGGAGAATCCTTTAATTT
>JAEWDX010000291.1 GCA_023389895.1 Bacillota bacterium | reverse complement strand
CAGATACATCGCGTTCAATTAATTTACCTTGTCTAATAAAAAAGACTTGAACACACATCCACCCCTTATCAAATGCATAACCAAATACATCACGATCTGTAAAATCAGTTGTCGTGATTTTCTGTTTTTCCATTGTTGTTTCAATATGAGCAATTTTATCACGGTATTCTTTCGCTCTTTCGAAATTTAATTCTTCTGCTGCAGTTGTCATTTTTTCTACCAATTCTTTTTTTACTACTTTATAGCCCCCATTGAGAAATTGGGTAATTTCTTCGATATATTTTTTGTAATCCTCTTCACTTACCTCTTTTATACAAGGTCCAAGACATTGTTCTAAATGATAATAAAGACATGCACGAACCGGTAAATTTGAACATTTTCTTAATGGATACATTCTATCAAGTAGTTTCTTCGTTTCATTTGCGGCTTGGACATTTGGATACGGTCCAAAATATTTCCCTTTATCTTTTTTAACTTTTCTAGTTGTAATAAGACGCGGATGCCTCTCTGCGGTAATTTTTATAAATGGATAACTTTTATCATCTTTAAGCATGACATTATATTTCGGATCATGCTTTTTAATCAAATTCAGTTCGAGAATTAAAGCCTCCATGTTCGAAGATGTGACAATATATTCAAAATCCTCAATTTCATTGACAAGCCTTAATGTTTTTCCATCATGCGAGCCAGTGAAATAGGATCTAACACGATTTTTTAAAATCTTTGCCTTTCCTACATATATGATCGTTCCTTGACGATCCTTCATTAAGTAGCATCCTGGCTGGTCAGGCAAAAGTAATAGCTTATTTTTAATCGTTTCATTCACTGATAAATCACCTCCACATCTTTCGTCAAGCCACCTACGCTCTTCTATTGATCATACAAAAATCCTCGGCTTAAATAAAGCCGAGGATTTTAAAATTATAAAAAAATTATACGTGTTTTGTTACTAATTCTTTAAGAGCTTCTTTCGGCTGGAAACCAACTGTTTTATCTACAACCTCGCCATCTTTAAGAACGAGTAATGTCGGAATGCTCATAACACCGTATTTACCAGCAGTTTCTTGGTTTTCGTCAACATCGATTTTTACAATTTTGACTTTATCACCGATTTCAGTATCTAAATCCTCTAATACTGGAGCAATCATTTTACAAGGACCACACCATGTAGCCCAAAAATCTACTAGAACAACTCCTGAACCAGTTTCAGCAGTAAATGTTTGATCTGTAGCATGTGTTATTGCCATAATATAATGCCTCCTAAACTTTAACTTGAATTATAACGACAGTATACCACCGATTATGTATAGTTGCTATTAATTTGTTTCATTCGTAATTTTCCCCATTATATTATTCACTATTCATAAGAAAAGTGGAAGCGCCTTGATCAGCGGCGTATGGGCTGGACTGACCTCGACTGAGATAAAGGAAACACGACGAGTGTGAACGAGTCGATGTTGACTTATCGTAGGGAGAGGGAGGGAAGTTCACTAGGCGCTAGGCGCTGGAACTGGACAGTTCTCTAACTTCAAAAAAACTTATATTTTCCTTCATAAAAAAACAGGCAGCTTTTTCAAGCTGCCATAAGCATTATTATGCATTAACTAATAATTTTTTGAATTCTTCAGTTAGCAATGGGACAACCTCGAATAGATCCCCAACAATTCCATAGTCAGCCACATTAAATATATTTGCCTCTGGATCTTTATTGATTGCGACGATTACTTTTGAATTCGACATCCCTGCAAGATGCTGAATCGCACCAGAAATACCGCATGCAATATAAAGGTCTGGTGTTACTACTTTACCTGTTTGACCAATTTGTAATGAATAATCACAATAATCGGCATCACACGCGCCACGTGAAGCTCCGACTGCACCGTTTAAAACCTTTGCAAGCTCTTTTAGTGATTCAAAGCCTTCTACGCTTTTTACACCACGACCACCAGCTATAACAACCTTCGCCTCAGAAAGATCGACACCTTCACTCGCTTTCCGAACAACCTCTTTAATAATTGTACGAAGATCCTTAATATCTGCAGTTAATGAAGTAACATCTCCCGTTTTTGACTCATCTTTTTCTAATGGGCTGATATTATTCGGACGAATGGTTGCTATGATTAATCCGTCAGTAACAATTTTCTTCTCAAATGCTTTACCAGAATAAATAGGTCTCGTAAACACAAGATTACCACCAGCTTCTTCAAGACCTGTTACATCTGAAATTAACCCAGAATCTAATTTCGCTGCAACTTTAGGAGCAAGATCCTTTCCTAGAGCAGTATGTCCGAATATAAGCCCATCAGGATTTTCAGCTTGAATTACTGCCATTAGAGCTTGTGAATACCCATCAGTTGTATATTGCTTTAATTTCTCATCTTCCACCGTAACAACACGATCTGCACCGTATTGGATCAATTGAACACCTAAGGATTGTACTGAATCACCGATTAAAACGCCAACAACCTCTCCACCAGCTGAAGCTGTCTTTGCCGCTGCAATTGACTCAAAGGAAACATTGCGCAATAATCCGTCACGATTTTCACCTAAAACTAAGATTTTTTTCGTCATTATTGATTTACCTCCCGCGCTTTTCTAAAGGGTAGAATCCGCCAACGCTCTCTACCTTTTTCGAAATTTTTAATTAAATAAGATCTTATCCCATTATTTATCACGTTAGATTACTTTTGCCTCTGTATGAAGAAGATTTACTAATTCCTTTACTTGATCTGCTAGCTCTCCTTCAAGCACTTTTCCTGCTTCTTTTTTGGCAGGAAGATAAATCTCAATCGTTTTTGTTTTAGTTTCTACATCGTCTTCTTCTAGATCTAGATCATCTAGCTCCAATTCCTCAAGTGGTTTTTTCTTTGCTTTCATAATCCCTGGTAAGGATGGATAACGAGGTTCATTTAGTCCCTGCTGTGCTGTCACTAATAATGGAAAGGTTGTTTCAATGACTTCAGAATCCCCTTCAACATCACGAATAACTGTCGCTTTATTTCCATCGATATCAAGCTTTGTAATCGTTGTTACATACGGAATATTTAATAATTCTGCAACGCGAGGCCCTACTTGACCAGAGCCACCATCAATTGCTACATTTCCACCGATAATCAGGTCAGCATCTTTATCCTTTAAATACTCTGACAGAATTTTTGCTGTTGTAAATTGATCGCTTTCTTCTAGATCGTCTTCAGTATTAATGAGAACTGCCTTATCAGCACCCATTGCAAGTGCTGTACGAAGCTGCTTTTCAGTTTCTTCATTTCCAACAGAGACAACAGTTATTTCTCCACCATGAGCATCTCTCACTTGAATGGCTTCTTCAATCGCATACTCATCATATGGATTTATGATAAATTCAGCACCGTCTTCATTAATTTTCCCACCAGAAATAGTAATCTTCTCTTCTGTATCAAAGGTTCTTTTCATTAAAACGTAAATGTTCATGATTTCCCTCCTAATATTAAAGGCTGAAGCGCCTCGCTCAGCCCCGACAAGCATAAGACGAGCTGGCAGGAAGGTTGCTCTTTAACCTTCATGACAGATTGGCTTATGACCTCGAGGGGCTAGGCGCTGAAGCTAGATAGTTAATGGCTGAAGCGCCTAATTTACTTAACGACCGGTAAACTTTGGTTCTCTTTTTTCAATAAATGCAGCAATGCCTTCTTTCCCATCTTCTGACACAAATACTTCACCGAAAAGCTCGGCCTCTTTTTTAACACCCGCATAATAATTTTCAGTTTTTGTGTAGTTTAATAAATTGATAGCTGCTTTAAGTGAGACAGGGCTCTTTTTCGCAATTTTCTTAGCGATTGTATAAGCATTATCCATAAGCTCTGTCTCTGGATAAGCATGATTCGCTAATCCATATTGAACTGCCTCCAATCCAGTTATGGGCTCACTTGTAAAGAGCATCTCCGCAGCCCTTGCTTTGCCAACATATCTCGGAAGTCGCTGTGTCCCCGCAAAACCAGGAATCAATCCCAATTGTAATTCTGGTAACCCAAGCTTTGTATTGTCTGCCACTAATCTAAAATGACAACCCATTGCAAGCTCTAGCCCACCACCTAGTGCTGCACCATGGATAGCAGCAATAATAGGTTTAGAGAATGTTTCCATTCTTTCGAATAAATCTTGACCGTCTGTTGCAAGATTAGAGAATTCACTTCCCGTGTCAATTGTCGTAAATTCTTTAATATCAGCACCTGCCGAAAAGAAACGACCATTGCCATGAATTAAAATAACTCTAACTTCATCATTTGCTTCAATTTCGTCTAAAATAGCAGATAACTCTTTTATGACTGCCGAGGATAATGCATTGGCAGGAGGCCTATCGATCGTAATTGTTGCTACCATTTCACTTAAAGACCATTTTAAAAGTTCCAAACTTCATCCCCCTTTTAGAATTTGTCCTTACTTATGAGAAGAACACCCTTTTAAAAGCAATTGGTGAACCGGACTAGCTAAGGCAGTTAAATCATATTTCTGCTCATTCATTACCCAAGTTGTGACTGATTCATCCATCGTACCAAAAATCATTTGTCGCGCTAATCGAAGATCTAAGGTTGGGCAAAATTCACCCGTTTCCATTCCTTCTATTAAAATCTTATCAATAACAGAAAGATAACCTTTGAGAACATCGTTAATTTTATGACGAAGATCCTTATTCGATTGCCGAAGTTCCAACTGTGTAACGGTCGCTAAATACCGATCCTCCGAAAGCATTGTAAAATGTGTTTCTATCATCATTAATAACTTCTCGGCTGCAGTATCTTTTCCTGCAATTTTTTTTTCAATTTCACTAACAAAGTTCCCCATTTTTTCTTGAAAGAGAGAGATAAGTATATCTTCTTTATTCTTGAAATATAAATAAATTGTACCGTCAGCAACGCCAGCTTGCTTAGCAATCTTTGATACTTGAGCTTGATGGTAGCCATTTTCAGCAATAGCAATCACTGCAGCATCAATGATTTGATGATATTTAGGTCTGTTTTTCTTCATACCTTTTCCCTCTCCTCATGCATATCCAAAAACTTATTCATCCTTTATTTCAACAAATTTTACATAGAAAAAATGAAAATGAACAGATTAGTATTCATTTCCACCCCAAATAATGAATGAATAATCATTCATATTTTTATAATAGTGTTACAATTCCTTTCTGTCAAGAAAGTTCCGCATAAATTTTATGAATTTATTATTATTATGCCATTTTTTATTAAGTAAGGACAAGCTGCATTTTTCAAAAATAAAGAGCCGAGTGAAATCGGTCTATTAATTAAGCCCGTTTTTCTTGATCCTCATTCATTTTCTCTCTCTCTTCGTCAACAAGAGCTCTACGCAATATTTTTCCAACAGCTGTTTTTGGAAGTTCTTCTCTAATCTCGTATAGACGAGGTGCTTTATACGCTGCAAGATGCTTTCTTGCAAATTCGTTTAGCTCCTTATCCGTAACAGCTGCTCCCTCTTTTAACACAATATATGCTTTCACTGTCTCACCGCGATACGGATCTGGGATTCCAGCAGCAACTACCTCTTGAATAGCTGGATGCTCATAGAGCACTTCTTCAATTTCACGCGGGTAAATATTAAACCCACCAGCAATGATCATATCCTTCTTCCGATCAACAACATAGAAGTAGCCATCTTCATCCATATAGCCAATATCACCAGTCAGAAGCCAGCCGTCCTTAATCGTTTCAACCGTATCATCAGGGCGATTCCAATATCCTTTCATAACCTGCGGCCCTTTCACAGCGATTTCGCCAATTTCTCCTGATGGTAGGGGCTCGCCCGTTTCCATTGAAAAAACAGCTGCATTTGTATCTGGCCACGGAACCCCTATACTTCCCTTCACGCGAGGGCGATCCCACACAAAGTTTGCATGTGTTACTGGAGATGATTCAGTTAAACCATAGCCTTCAACTAATTTTCCACCGGTTACTTCCTCGAACCTTTGTTGGACTTCGACAGGAAGAGCAGCCGAACCACTAATACATGCTTGGATAGAAGATAAGTCATATTTTTTCAAGTCAGGGTGGTTTAATAAACCGATATAAATAGTTGGTGCCCCAGGAAATAATGTTGGTCGCTGTTTTTGAATTGTTTTAAGCGTTGTTTCGGCATCGAATTTCGGTAGTAATACCATTTTATTCGCTTGCATAACAGATAAAATTAATACGGTTGTCATTCCGTATACATGGAAAAAGGGCAAAATGCCGAGCACAATATCTTGACCTGGCTTCGTTTTATACAGCCATGCCCCACACATCGTTGCATTCGCTACAAGATTGTAATGGGTTAACATAACTCCTTTTGGAAAACCGGTCGTTCCACCAGTATATTGTAGCAGCGCCAAATCTTCTTCAAAATCAAAGTCATATTCCTTTAACTTACGCACTGGCTGTTTCAATATTTCCGTTAAAAGATGTTGATTGCCTTCATGTTTCACATTTACTACAATACCGTACTGTTTTTTCTGGACAAATGGATAAATTAAGTTCTTCGGAAATGGGAGAAAATCCTTGATAGCGGTTACAATTATATGCTGTAAATCTGTCTGTGCTATTACCTTTGTAACACGAGGAAAAAGAATATCCATCGCGATAATCACTTTCGCACCAGAGTCCTTCATCTGGTATTCTAGTTCCCGTTCCATATACAATGGATTTGTTTGTACGACGATGCCGCCTGCAAATAAAATCCCGTAATAACTAATAACGGACTGCGGTGTATTCGGAAGCATGATCGCAACTCGATCATTTTTCTCTATTCCAATTTCTTGTAAGTAGGCTGCAAGCTTTAGGGCAGATTCATAAATCTCCTTGTACGTAAACTCTTTACCCATAAAATGAATGGCAATCTTTTGGGGATTTTCTTCCGCGACTTTTTTTAAATAATCTTGCACTGGATGACTTTCATAATTCAAAGTTGAGGGGATTTCATCTGGGTATTTTTCAAGCCATGGTTTACTTTGTAACAATTCATTCCCTCCTTTATATTTTCTGAACATTATAACTGTTCCCTTTTATTATAATATAGTGAACATTATATGACAATTAGAAATGCGCTAGGTACTTATTAAGTGTAGGGAGGTATAAAAAAATCAACAAATGTATTTTTATTAAAAGTCAAGAAAATGTTTAAAATCACTTATAATTAAATAACCAAATATAATGTCACACATTTTATAAGTAAAAAGAAAGGATAGATGAACAGGAGAGTAAGCCTGTATACATCTATCCTTTTGTACAACATATGACCTAATTTACTACAACAACATCAAAGTTTTTTTACAATAAAATTTCTAAGTCACTTCAACTAAAGCATCCGATTGTTCAAGATCGTTATTAATACAGATAGGTAAGGGTTTGAGGTTATCGCTCCCTTTTCCCCCTGTCCACACCGTACGTGCGACTTTCACCGCATACGGCGTTCCAACTAATCCAATTCATTCAATTCTATGTGTTTGGTGAAGCA
>JAEWDX010000286.1 GCA_023389895.1 Bacillota bacterium | reverse complement strand
GTTGATATCCGTGCCAGAGTCGATTTTTGTTGCCGCAATTGGTTCATTCGATGTACGGCCATCCATGATAAGCGGAATCCATTCCTTCAATTTTTCCAGTTCATCGGAAAACTCCATCCCTTGAAACAGTGGATTTTTTGAAAGCGCTTCAAATCTTTTTCTCAAGAAACTTACATTTTTTTCTCCTTGCACTAAACTCATATGCGGGATTGGCCTAATAAAGCTTTGCGGATTATGAAGCAAATTATTATTTACAAGATAAGCCCAAAATTGTCTTGAAACCTGAAACTGTTCATTAATTTTGATCGCTTTACGAATATCGATCGAACCGTCAGCCTTTTCAGATGTATAATTAAGCTCACACAGTGCAGAATGACCCGTACCTGCATTATTCCATTCGTTAGAGCTCTCTTCTCCAGCGTTTGCTAGTTTCTCAAATACTTTGATTTCCCATTCAGGTGCTAGCTCCTTCATTAATGACCCTAAAGTCGCACTCATGACTCCGGCACCAATTAAGATAACGTCTGTTTTCTCCTGTTTGTGACTCATGATTACCTTCCTCATCCTAACTTACAAAAAAAGAGTAGGCCTTCCTGCTTAAAAAGCAAAATAGCAAGACGCCCCTAGAAACACAAATTTTTTCTGACTCACTAAATAACATATCCTATTCTATTATAGTAATGTATGGATCAAAATATCTACTACTATCTGATAATAGCCAACTATTTAATGCTGGCAAAAAGGGAAAAGCTAGTTAAAGGAACCATTAAACATACAAAAAGGCACGATATCCCCCCTCCTACTTTTAGCGATTATTAAGACGATTTTACAAACTGAATCGGAATGCGAGCTAACCCCCTTGGTTAGCTGAAATCAACTTTATCCTCGTTCATAATATCATAGACCACCGGAGTAGCGTTTTGGCTATCGTGATGAATTGAAATACGATTATTATCAGGAACCAATATTACATAATCTAGATGAACGTCATCTGACATAATTAGAATAGTGTACATGTCATTGTAACCGCTAATACCGTCCCCTTTTTTAAAATTTTAACACAATCTAATTGACAGAAAATTCTAATTTAATATATAATTTATGGTATTACCACTGTTATTAACTTGCATTACCAAAAGGAATAATGAAGGAGACGATGGGTTGAGAGAAAAAGAACGCTCCTCAGATAAAATTGAAAAGGAAGTAATTACAGCTATATTGACTGGTGTTTATTCTATAGGAGGTGCATTGCCACCAGAAAGAGAGCTTGCGAAAGAATTTAGTGTCGGTCGCCCAACAATTCGGGAGGCACTTCAACGTTTAGAGAGGAGTGGATGGATTTCAAGGAGAAAAGGAATGCCTGCGATTGTTAATGATTATTGGAGAAGTGGAAATCTAACAACGCTTGTCAATATTATTGAGAATTATCATACTGTTACAGATGAATTTATCCTGTATTTATTGGAACTAAGAAGTTCACTAGCGCCAACCTATATTCGTGATGCGATTACATTTAATCAACCTAAGGCGGTTGCTCTTCTCGCTAATCTTGAGCAGCTGGAAGATCATGCAGATAGCTTTGCGACATTTGATTGGGGTTTGCAGCAAAGTTTTGCCCGCCTTGCTCCCAATCCGATTTTTCTACTCATCTTAAACAGCTTCAATTCCATTTATGTAAAAATGGCAAAAAAATATTTTTCTGCAAAAGAATATCGACATCTTTCATTAAGCTATTACCAAGATCTTTTGTCTATCGCGTTAAAAGGAGATGCACAAGAAGCAGAAAGATTATCTAAAGCAACAATGGAACAAAGCATAACTCTCTGGAAAAATAGAAAAAATTAAAAAATACTGGAGGCGCAATCGATGAGATTAAAATATATGAAAGAATATTTTTCTTATCCTGATATATTAATCATGAGCTGTCTATTCCTTATTAGCCTTGGCTTTATGATTCCGCATCTAGTTTCATTGGGAACTTGGATCGCGTTTATTCTAGGAATGGTTGCGTATACCATAAGTGAATATGCGACACACAGATTTATTTTTCATATGAAACCACCAAAAAATGCATTTTTATTAAAAATGCTAAAGCGCCTACATTATGACCACCATGCAACCCCGAATGAATTACATCTATTATTTTTACCCTTATGGTATAGTGTGCCAAACATCATATTAACAGGTGCAATTGTTTATTTCCTTTCATCTAGCCTTGTCATTACAAATGCATTTATTGCAGGGATCATGATCTTTTTATTATTTTATGAGTGGAAGCATTATATTGCCCATCGCCCTTTTCAACCAATATCACCTTGGGGGCGCTGGATGAAAAAGGTTCATTTATGGCATCATTTTAAAAATGAAAATTACTGGTATGGTGTGACGAACCCTGCCTTTGATTTTCTCATGGGCACGTTTAAAGACCAAAAGAATGTTGAACAAAGCCAGACTGCTAAAAATCTTGAAAAACGTGGCGAGCAAAAAATAGAATTATAAAAAATACTCCACTGTCATCACCCTGGAAATGTTGAAAGCGCTAGATAGCTTCAACATTTTTCGGAGAATGACAGTGGAGTTTCCTTATTGTGAAGAAAGTCAGGTAATAGATTGACTATTCATCCTTTTCACTGCATGATATCACTAAATACGAGGTTTTCAAGCACTTATAATTTTTAGCTATCCCACTGATTTTACTTTATTAATAATTGCTATATGCTGTGAGAGTCACCATCTCCCCGTCTGATTAATATCAACAATTTCTTCTTTTTAGGATAGTTATAAGAAAACTCAGAGAGAAGTGTTCTTATTGGAGTTCATCACTGGAAAAGTTTTATTTATAGCATTTTTTATTTTAATCATTCATAGTATTGAAACGCTTGCCTATGCGGTTAGATTATCTGGAGCAAGAGTAAAGCTGATTGCCTCCGCATTATCATTATTTAATATGATGGTTATTGTTTCGAGAATGGCTAATATGATGCAACAACCATTTACAGGGAGCTTAATCGATACTGCACCTGAAGAAAATACACTTTTATTCGTAGAGCAACAATATCGAGTTTTAATCGGAGCATCCACAGTAGGTACAATAGTAGGGATTATTTTATTACCAACATTTACAGCATTATTTTCTAGAGCCATCATACAGTTGGCAGAAGAACATGGTTCTGTTGCTGCACTCATTAAAAAAGGGTTTTCGGTTGAGTACATAAAAAGAGGCATAAAACATATTCATATTCCTAAAATTTCCTATTTGAAGGAAATTAAATTAAAAGATATTCCTTTACGATTATTTTTCTTTAATATGATTGTTACATCCATTTATACGATTGGTGTTTTATCGGCTCTTTATGCGTCTTTATTAGCTCCCGACAGGCATGGTTCTGCCATTATGGCATCTGGGTTAATAAACGGTATCGCCACTATTTTACTAGCTCTTTTTATCGATCCAAAAATATCTGTACTTGCAGATGGTGTGGTGAATGGAAAAGGCAGTTACGCCACTCTCAAAGGAATATCTGTCCTAATGATAGCCTCAAGACTTCTCGGAACGATAATAGCCCAAATATTATTTATTCCTGGAGCACAATATATTGCTTGGATAACAAAATTTTTTGTTCTCTTTCATTAAAAGATAAGAGAACTTATAATTTAATTATGGATTGATTTCCATCAAATGATTGGACAATGAGGATCTCCTTTTTCCACAGAATAAATAAAATTTCTCCACTCATATTGACGAAAGAGAAAGTATACTCCAAAAATATATTTATTCATCAAAGTTTATTTCAACATGAAGGAGAGAATTTATATGAAGAACCTCCTCGCCTTTGTTGGTTTACCCCCTTTATTCGTATCATTATTAAGCAACGGGCTGATTTTAGGGACAATCATGGCTGTCATTCTCGATTTTGTATTGAACCGAAAAAAGGAAACCATTTAATAAATGACTATAACTGTACAGAATGCAAAGGCTTTCTAACAGGTCGAGGGGTCTAGTACTAGCGGCGGCTGGATGGTTCCTTAATAATAAGATAAAGGTATTCGGATTATCCGAGTACCTTTTTTATTGTTCATTGAAAGAACTTTTCTAAATTAACTTTACCATTATTTTTAATTTCATAAAACATCGGAGTAGCATTTTGGCTGTAGTGATGAATTGAAATACGATTATTATCAGGAACCGTTATTAGATAATCTAGATGAATATCATCTGGTTTTATTTGAATAAAGTACACGTCATTGTAACCGCTAATACCGTTGCTTTTTTTTAATTTCAAACCTGAAAATTCATTAAGGAATGTTTGTATTTCTTCTTTTTTGTCTATATTTATTCTTCTTTCCAAAGTGTCACCTACTCTTTTCTCCACTTCAATGCAAGCGATTTCCTCTGTTTTTAATGAAACAATGTCTTCGAAATTCGTACTCTTATTCTGCTGAAAGATGAATACAACACAAACCACTAAAGCCAAAATGATTCCGATTCCGATTACGATTTTCTTCAAATATCTCCGCCCCTTTTTTTAAATTTTAACACAATTCCATTTTAATGGAATCCAGCTAGAATTTTCGGTTTTTTAATAAAGAGTATAATATATTACGAAAGGTGTGATGTCCTATGGCGTATAAACTAAATCATATTAACAAAGCAGGTTTCGTCTTTAGGAAAATGAAAATGCAGAGGAGATGTCACATTAAAATTGAAAGAAGAAAAATTTGAGTATATTTCAGAGACAGAAAGATTAGTAATAAGACCATTAAAGAAAGACGACTATGAAAATTGGTTAAATGAATTTGAAAACCGTTATCCATCTCAAAATCGTCACGATAAAGGAAAAATAGATATGAGTGAATGTACACTGGAGTGGTTTCATAATCTGGTAGATAAGCATCAAGAGTTAGCACTTACAGACACTGCTCACATATTTGGTGTGTTTAGAAAAGAAGATGGTACACATCTAGGTATGGTTGATTTTTCAACCTTAGCAAGAGATGATTTCCAATGGGGAAGGATAGGATATACCATCCATAATCAGTATTGGAGAAAAGGTTACGGCAAAGAAGCTGTAAATGAAGCTCTTAATATAGCATTTAAACATTTGAATTTCCACCGTATAGAAGCCCATATTAACATTGATAATACACTTTCTATGAAATTAGCTGAAAGTGTAGGTATGGAATTTGAATGTATTCGTAAAGGTTTTATATACGAATATGATGAGTGGATCGACCATTTAGTTTATTACAAAAACTCACATTAATCTACTCCAAACAGTTGAGCCATATTTAAACAAGGGAACTCCCTAAAAACGGAGTTCCCTATTATTATAAATAAAAATCAACATTATTCTTTAACATAGCTTTAAATAAAGCTAACACTCTGTAATTAAAGAAGCAGCAAACTACAGGAATGGTCAACTATTCATTCTTCAAAATCACCGAAAGCTCATTTAATTTATCGTGCTGCTGAATGCGATAGTAACGTCCTTCCTTCTTCAAATACCCTTTCTTACAAAATTGCGCCAATACATGCAATAAGTGGCGATAGGATACGCCAAGAAAATCGCAGACTGTTACATGTTTCTCCTTGTACACATCTTCATCAGCAGTTTGCAAAATAAAATCTGCTAAGCGGTTCTCAAGCGGAAAGGCAAGGCTCTGTGAATACTTTTCAGCCATTTTTGTAGCTTTCATACTCAAAAACTTCGTTAGTTCACGGAGAAATGTCGTATCTTCAAGCATTTGTGTGCGACATGAATGAAACGGAATCGCAAAACAGACAGTCTTTGTCGAGGCCTGTATTCCTTTTGTATAGTACACCTCATTTAATAATTCCATTTCCCCAATATAATCATATGCATTAATAAAATTTATTAAAGAAACTTTCCCGTTTTGATACGTTACATATATTTTAGCTTTTCCTTCCATAACATAAAATAAATAATCAGGCCGCATGCCCTCGCGAATAATCCATTCATCACGTTTATATTCACGTATTTCTATAAACGCTTCAATCGGAAAAGAAAATAAATGTGAAATGGAATGCCCGGCCAAATAGAGCTGCCTTTTCTGCATGTTATATATTTCTATAGTCCATCACCTAAAATATGAGATATCTCATATTATTGTATGTTTCTTCTTGTTATTATGCAAATATCGGGGGGATCGACATTGAATACACAACGCTGGATGAGTAGACAATTTTTCAGCTTCTTTATAACTTGGGGTGTTTTTCTACCTTATTGGACTGGGTGGATGATTCATACGAAGGGCATTACGGTTTCACAAGCAAGCTTAATTATGAGTTTAGGGTTAGCCGCCCGTGGACTTTCAACATTATTTGCCTTTCCTTTTTTATCAGGGAAATTCAGCAGTAAAACCTTATTAAATGGAATGTCCATTGGCACGGTGATCATCACTTTGTTTTATATTCCCGCCAATTCCTTTGCTAGCTTACTTCTTGTTACATTATTTTTACATTTCTTTTACCCTACATTGATGCCAGCATTAGATAGTGCAGCGAGCGTTCTTGTACAGAATAAGCAATTAAAGCATTATGGAAAGAGCCGTTCCTGGGGTTCAATCGGATTTGTCGTAGCTGGCATGATCTTAACCTTTTTTACAGGGGCAATGGGAGACAAAGTCATTTTATGGGCGATGCTACTCGGTACAATCGTATTGATGCTCCTTGGCTTTTTGAATGCACCTGATGTTTTAGCTAAAAAACCACAAGCAAATCAAACAAAAAAAGGAAGTATGTTGGAAATATTTAAAATCAAAAACTTTAGTATTATCCTGATTATTGTCATTTTACTACAAGCGGCACACGCCTCTTATTACAGCTATGGCTATATTTATTTACAAGAAATCAGCGCACCGAAATATTTAATTGGCGTCATTCTTAATATCGCCGTAATCGCAGAAATTCTATTCTTCACCGTTGCCGATCGGAGCTTCCGAAAATTCTCAGTAGGCTCCTTATTAACACTTGCGGCACTTGGTTCAACCATTCGTTGGATACTCGTATTTACTTTTCCAACTGTCATTGTTTTTTGCATCGCACAAGTATTACATGCATGCTCATTTGCAATGGCGCATTATGCCTTTATGAAATACTTAATCAAAAATATTCCACACGAACAGATTCCACAGGCTCAAGGGATATACTCTGCCCTCGCACTAAGCTGGAGTACAGCGGTATTCACGATTTTCGGCGGGTATTTATACGAAATTGAACCAAGATATGCCTTTATCGGGATGATCATTTGCACCATACCAGCCATGTTGCTTGCACTTGGTTATCGGAAATTGGATGAAAAAGAGGAAGGCCGAATTAAGAGCTTGGTTGGTTAAATTTAAAGGAGCAAGAATTGAGACTCGAAATGGAAAACACCACATGAAACATGTCAAAGGGCGATACAAACTTGTATCGCCTTTAATTATGCTCGCTAAAAAACTTGATTTCCCATTTTTATCTTTTCCTCCCAATCACGAGTTATCTTTAAACCATTTTCATTCGAAACAGTCAATTCACCTTTTTTTTCAATGATTTCTGAATTATCCCCATCACCCAATTTTAAAAACAAAGTATATTTATAATTAACTGTCCCATTATCATTCTCTTTGTCTTTCTTAAGTTTAATATCTTCCAGCTCAATGCTTTTATTTGTTTTCTTTGCAATATTCGAAGCTAAATAGAAAACTCTGTTCGCTTCGTGTTTTTTTAGAACATCATCGGATAAATAATCTGCGACAGTACTAGCTATTTCACGCCCATCAGGTGGATTAGCGGGATCTTTAATGGTGTATTGTACTTTTTTATAGTTCTCAAGCAAAGTTAATACATTTTCTTCCTCAATGACTTCATTACTGCACGCTAATAAACCTAATAATACTAACGGTAGCAACCAAACTAATTTCCTCATTTTTTATTACCTCCTCACCAATATTATATAAAAAAAATCAACCGTATTCTGAATTTTTGATAAATCAATATATTTCCTTCCTAAATTAATGTAAAAGGGGAATAATACAATCCCAGCCCATGTTTCCGTTGTTTACAAGCTCACGGACAGCAGTGACTAAATGTGAGAGTGGATTCAACTTTACAAACCATTGGAGCCAATGCGGCATCGTATCGACCGGAACAAAAGCATTGGAAAGAAAGGTGAGCGGGAACAAGACAAGCATTGATATCCCCTGTACACTTGAAGCAGTCCGCGCGATCACGCCAAAGAAAGCAAAGATCCAACTGATTGCCCATGCACACACGATGACAAGAATTCCGGCAAGGGCGACATTGCCCAAGTCACCCTCTGGACGGAGGCCCATAATATATCCCATTGTAAAAAGTTAGCACTGTCGCAATCGTATACCGGATCGGGATAGTATTACCCATATGGCAAAAGAACTTGGAGAAATGGAACAAATGTGTCAAGAGTTTATTTCAAACGTGTCTCATGAAATCCATTCCCCACTCACATCCATTTCAGGATTTGCTCATGCTTTAAAAAATGATCATGTATCCCATGAAGAACGGATTCAATACCTAGAGTCTGTAAAATCGCCAACAAAAATAATTTGTGAATTTAATATGATTCACCGTAACACATCTATATTAGATTTTACACAAACCCCCAAGGGATAGCGGTGCTTCTTTAACTATTTTTGTGCAAATAAAACAAATATGAAAACTTCACATTGATGAAAGGACCATGTAAAGTCTTCACAATCCAAGTGAGTCTTTTAGAAATTTTTCTAAATGGTCTACATCTGTTATTTTTTTATTGCATTCACTGCTATCAGCGCAAATACTGCGCCTGTTCTAAATAAGTAAGGATTGTTAGAAGGTTCATCGACAAATAAAATTATATGTTGTACCGATTTTATTCTTTTGATATTTCTTGTGATTTAAATAAAGTTTACAGTGCTGTGAAATCTCTCTTAATCCAGTTGATTTTTTCAATGAATCTTCAATATTGATACCGGCTACCCCGACATCTGCCATCCTTAAAACATTATCTATAATCTTGTTAGTGTCTTCACTATACCCAGCCTCAATATCAGCGGAAACTGGTACTTTCACATTCTCTGTAATCGTTTTAATGATTCCTAAATGTCTGTCAAAATCAATTAATTCACCATCTGCATATCCCAGTGAGTTGGCAATTCCCCAACTGGTCGTACCAATTGCTTTGAATCCTACCTTTTCAAGGGTTAAGGCTGAAAGCAAATATTAAAAAAAATCATCTAAATAGAAATTTACATACATACAATCACTTCACGAGTAAATGACATTTTCTTAATAACAGCTCGGTCCGTAATAACAAATCCCGCATTAACAAGGATTTCATCGATAGATTCAACGGTTACTACTACGACTTTTTTAGCAAACCTACGGGCACTTTGGAGCATTTCGGTCTGCTCTTCAGGAGTAATGACAGAACATAAATTGTAGGGCAAATCAATAATCGCTACATCATATTCATTTGTAACGTCACGGATATCTTTTAATGTCACTTCTCCTGTTAGCCCAAAATAGACGATATTTTCTCGCGCACCACCAAGAACAAGAGGGTTCCTGTCGCTTCCCACTATATTAATCCCCATTGATAAGGCTTCTACTAGTACGGTCCCAATTCCACAGCAAGGGTCTATTGCCTTTATTCCATTTGGATTAGGAATGGCGATATTCACAACTGCTCTTGCCACACGTGTGTTAAGAGCAGTTGAGTAACTATGCGGCTTCTGTTGATGTCGAAACCAAATAGACTCACTTTTAACATAATCACCTAGTACCCACCTTCCGTTTACAACCATGACACCAAACAGTCGCTGTGGGTGATGAATATCGGCTACACCATTGATATGTAATCCAATTTCCTTCTCAATTGCACGTCGGTTCTCAAATCCTTCTTGTTCCGTTTTTGAAGGACCGCTCGTTTTTACATAAATCACTTTAAACGTTTCTCCAGTTACTTGTAAGGTTGCTACTTGTTTGAGGAGATTTTGAAAGCTTTCCTCCTCATAAATGACAGAAATTCTTTCCTTCATAAACGGACTTCGACTTGGATCAATCTTTACATGGCTTTCCACCATGCTAGCTTGGGGCTCACGCCCAAACAATGAACGCATTTCCAAAGCACATAATGACCGCTCCTCCTCATAACAGTTGTAAGTATATAAATAGTTCGTTTGTCTTTTTTGTTTACTACCCAATCTTTCTCATCCTTTTTCCTATCAAATTATAAAAGGCAATAGGTATAGTCTTATCTGACTGCACCTATTGCCTCTCTTGATGAAGTTTTACTTAAAAAACACCTTATCTATATTGTACTTCGACTTGAGTTCATTAATAATATACGTTTCGTAAATTTCTCTATGCACAGGGTCTTCAATCACACAAACTTCAATTTTAGTGACTTCATCTCTATGCGTTTTGATTGGAGATACAGTATCCTCAAAATGCTTTTTAATTCTTGGTCTTAGCTTCCTTGCTTTACCAACGAATAATAGCTCTTTATTATTGTTATAGAACATAAAGATACCACCCTTATCTCTAGGGATAAGATGAAAATCAGTAAACCCATAAATATTGCTTAACTCAGGATTATTCTGCTTGGTAATGGTAACACTTGGCTTTGGAATAGTTATATTTATCACTTACGCTCAATTCCTCCTTCAATATCTCTTTAAATGTTATCATAAAAATGATATTCGTATACCGAATTTCTTTATTAAAAAATCAGTGTTCCGTTCATTTAATGGTTGCGAGGAATAGAAGTAAAGTTCCACAAGCTTTCCCGAGTAATATTCAACCGTTAGTTTGTAAAAAATGTGGAAAGAAAGGCAAATATGTGGCTGCTACGTATTATCATAAGATGTTAGTAAGCGCTTAAATTCAATCCGTTAGAGGTTTCCATCTCAAAATAGAAATTGAAGGGGAGAACAGATTTTATTCCCCTTCAGTATATTTAAGCTACTCTTACCAAATTAAATACTATCTAATTATCGTGTAGACAGAGGATATTCATATCTGAAGCGATCTTGATTTAAAACGAACTACTTTTTAACTTCTTTTACAAATCCCCATGTTTCTCCATTATCCTCTGATTGATAAAGTGCACTACTATTACCATTATAATCTCCATCTGCTCCTTGCCCGACCAACATATTAAAAACTCCATCTTTCTCATAAGGCATACCTGGAGAATCGAAAGGACTTATAGTCTGTCCACTATCTAATTTTACTTCATGAGGTGTATAATTTACCTTTTTAAAAGATATTCCCCCATCATCTGTGCGATAAAGCTCTCCGTCCGTACCAGAAGGACGGATTGCTCCTATAAATCCAAGTTTATCATTTATAAAAGTTATTCCTGATACACTACCAATTCCTCCGATGAAAGGATCTTCATTTATAACCTCCCATGTTTCACCCCCATCAACAGTCTTACTTAGTGTATAAAAACTGCTTCCTAATGCTTTATCTGTAAAATTTAGTTGAAAACCAACTTCTTTTGATAAGAAAAACTGTTCATTGTTATTAGTTAGCTCTTGCTGCTTTTCTTTAGAACGATCCTGATTTGTCTTAGTATTTAATTTACTCCAACTTGGGTCACCTATTAAGTTATATCTAGCAGGTATGATCTCTTTCTCTTTTCCAGGGACAAATATAGATACCGTATATCCAATTATTTCAGAAGCTGCTTCTTCAAGATGATGCTCCTTACCTTCCTCATTAATATTAATAATTCCCTCAGTGTTATATCCCCAATTTCGTTTTCCATAATAAACTAATCCATACTTACTCTCATTCCACTTACTAACGTCTTGCTGAACTGGAATAGCGTTAACCGTTTTAATTAGAGGTTCTACGAGTTTATCCTCATCATAATCGGCACCTGCATATCCATTTAGCCATATAGTAATATCTTGTGACTTATTTTTATCATAAGTCATTAAGTAAGTTTCCTCTTTCCCATCCTCATTTTCCCCATAAACAAATGTATCAAATGATGTGATCGTTCCATCTGAATTAAATGTAAGTTCAAAACTACTTTCCATATATAATTTTTTTGGCAAAGTATATTCCTTATTTATATCTTCAAAAATACCTTCTACTCCAAATTCATTTATATTATTATGTTCAAATTTAACTGATCTTTCATTTTTAAATCTTTCTATAGTCCACGCAAGTTTGCCACCATAATTTGTAGCACTTTTATAAATCTCTACTCCATAAAATAATGTTATTGCTACAATAATGATTATAGAAATATATTGCCATATATTTGATTTTTTAGAGCTATATTCCCTATTTTTTATCATTCTTATTGTAGTAAATGCAATAATAGATACTAAAAATACGATACATAATAATAAAATATAAATATT
>JAEWDX010000256.1 GCA_023389895.1 Bacillota bacterium | reverse complement strand
ATCATAGTCTTCCTTCCTATCAAGTGCACGAATTTCATAGAAATATTCACTTTCATTCTTATGATTTCGCAAATCATCAAGCAGCTCCTCAAAAAGCTGTTTATCAGCAATTACTTTATAAACATTATATAATTCCGGATTAATATCATTCACTACCGCATGTTTTGGCCGGATGCTAAATAGCATTGCCCCTGCTCCTAAAAACGGTTCAAAATATGTACTTTCTCCTAGTTCAGGAATGTATGGCTTGATTTGAGAAAGCAGTTGTCTCTTTCCCCCCGCCCATTTAAGAAATGGTTGCATATGTTTATAGCTCCTTGCTGCTAATAATACAATCATTATAACTTTTAATTGATATTAGGTGGTAGCGTTATTCCGTATCGAATTAATTTACGTTCCTATATAAACTTTCTAGGGGATCCCTAGACTCACTCACAACTTTAAAATTCAAAAATGAGTATTAGTCATTTTGATTGACTCTATGTTACTTATTTTAATATAATACTTAGTCATAGAGGAGATAATATTATGCGCAAAAAAAATCACAATGTAACCTTAAGTATTTTATTAGTAAATTTATTTATTGCCTTTCTTGGGATTGGTCTTGTTATTCCTGTTCTACCGACAATTATGAATGAACTTTCAATTAGTGGAAAAGTTGTCGGCTATATGGTGGCGGCGTTTGCTATAGCACAACTTATTGCGTCCCCCATCACAGGGAAATGGGTAGACCTTTATGGTCGCAAGCGTATGATCGTTATCGGCTTGATCATTTTTGGTCTATCCGAATTTCTATTTGGGCTCGGAAAAACAGTTGAAGTTTTATTTTTTTCACGTATACTTGGCGGGATAAGTGGAGCATTTATTATGCCTGCTGTTACTGCATTTATAGCCGATATTACGACAATGCAACAGAGGCCAAAAGCATTAGGATATATGTCAGCTGCTATTAGCACAGGGTTTATTATTGGACCAGGGTTCGGAGGATTTTTAGCAGAAATCGGTACTCGTGTACCCTTTTATGCAGCTGGGGTTCTTGGGCTAGTTGCCGCACTGTTATCATTTACTCTTTTATCAGAGCCTGAACGATCGGCAGAAACAAAAGAGAGTGAAAATAGTAAGACAGGCGTTCTGTCTATTCTCAAACCGATGTATTTCATCGCTTTTATGCTTATCTTCGTCTCTTCATTTGGACTAGCGGCATTCGAATCATTATTTAGTTTATTCGTCGATCATAAATTTGGTTTTACACCGAAAGATATCGCGATCGTCATTACGGGTGGAGCGATTTTTGGCGCAATTGCCCAAGTCTTTCTCTTCGGGCCTTTAACGAACAAACTAGGAGAAATTGGGCTAATTCGCTATAGCTTAGTTTTTTCCGTTTTTCTGACATTTATGATGACGGTTGTGAACCATTACTTCGCCATCCTGCTAACAACATTTTTCGTATTTGTTGGCTTTGACTTAATAAGACCAGCCATTACAACCTACTTATCAAAAATCGCTGGAAGTGAGCAAGGCTTTGTTGGTGGAATGAATTCAACCTTTACCAGTCTTGGCAATATTTTCGGTCCGATTTTAGGGGGGTATTTATTTGATTACAATCTGAACTACCCCTATTATTTTGCAACAATTGTTCTTGTACTTGGAGTTATCCTCGCCTTCTTCTGGAAAAAGCCAGCTAATTTGAAGGGTGAAGCTTTAGTGGACAAATCATAAAATGTAAAAAGCCTCTCTCATTTTCTTGCGGATGAGAGAGGCTTTTTTTTAATATAAGAAAGTATACGTTTTTTTGTTAGAAAATTGTCTAACTCCAGGCGCCTTGCGCTTTTGTTCTTTTATTCCCCTAGATCAACATTATGGTATACTTGCTGAACATCTTCTAGATCTTCCAGTGCATCAATCAATTTTTCGAATTGTGGTACGGCATCTGCTAATAGCTTAAATATATTTTCTATCTTATCTATAAAAATGTAGCATGCTTTATCATCTAAAATAATTCCTCTTCTATTTTCAGATAAACTTATGCCATTATCAAATAAATTACTTATTGCTTTTAATACACGTTCATCTGTTACTCCATCCCAAGTAACATATCCTCTTTTATGGGCAATACAATTCCTTACCTTTCGATAATTAGATGATTCCTTTTTAATGTTATTAGGAATTTTATAATTCAAAGCTTCTTCAATACCTATAAAATATTTAGTTAGCATTGATATCTTTTTATCTTCTGATAACTTCACATCTATTTTCAATCGCGACTTACAAGTTTCAAAGAACTTGAAAAGCACATCTTCTAAAAGACTATACAAACTTATAAATACAGAATTTTTTAGTAAATACGGATATCTCATATCAATACGCTGTGCATACTCATAGTTATCCGATAATAAAAAATTTAATGCGTGTATATCTCTAGCAAGCATGTCGTTCTTAATTTTCTCTACACTTAGTTTCATATCATCTAAATAACTTTTAAAATCTTGTAGTTCTAAACCAATCAACAAATAATATAATTCTTCTGGTTGATGAACATCATACACTTTTGTATATGTAAAACCATTTCCTTCATTTACATCAATACCAAGTCGAGTAAAAACTTTCACCATTTTATTTTTCGTCCCCCTTTCAAAACAAATTAAGCCTTATTCCATGTTTTACCTTACCATGAAGCCAGAATTGAGGACAACAGCTTGGTGCTAAAGAAGAACAATCATAGTTAATCAACTAACGCAGTTAAGCATTCGCTACACTCCATGAATCCTTCATTTGAGGTATCCGTTATACCCTAATTAAATGTGGTTCTTTCAAGTCAATACATCTACCGATCTACTTCTAATCCATTATGTCTAATAAAAAACTCTCTTCTAATTAGTTCTTGAAACTAAGTAAAAGAGAGTTTAAATCGACATATAAATAGTTGCAGGTTAATCACAATTATTATTGACTATACAATCTTTACAAATATTGATATATCAATGGTTTTACGGTTGTAAGTCACTAAATTTGTGGCTTATCATTCCCACTCGAACCGTTGCAGGTGGCTTGGACGTTACATCGTACACGATACGGTTCACGTTCTCGACCTCATTAACGATACGAACGGAAATTTTCTTCAGCACGTCCCAAGGGATACGCGCCCAGTCTGCTGTCATACCGTCAATGAACGTTACTACATTTACTCGGAAAAATATACTCTTACAAACAAGATGGGATGTATTATAATCTAAGGAAGTATCAACCATTTTATAAAGAAAAGAGTGGTGTAATCAGTGAAGAAAAAGATTTTTAAATAAAAACATACATTCATACAACTTAAAGATAAAACAAATAAAGCCACCACTAACGTGGCCTAATCTGCGTCCAGTTTTATCAATTGGGTCGAATAACAATAGCCAAATATTTAATCCGATATAAATACAAGTTCTAGTCCATTTCGGTGGATGTCTTGTCCTCTTATATCAAACCATATGTGGTTTCTTGATTTATGATTCAACAGCGTAGACTTTGATTAAAACTCCTGACTCAAAAAAAGTAATCTATCACATTTAGGACATTGCCAAACATCTAAGTTAGGATCAGGAATATCTTCTACGAAAGTTACTTGTGTAGCTTCCTCCCATTGTTTACTGGTATAAACTATAAGTTCTACATCATTTGGTATACGATGATTAGAAAGTACCTCTCCACATCTACAAATTGTTCTAGCAAGTGTATTCCTCCTTAGAACGACTCCGTATAATATTTGGAATCTAATCTTATATTCACGAAATACCATAAACTCCTTAGAATATATTAATCAGTTATTCTTTGCTCTCATTCAACCATCCTGCCCGTTAGCTGAATAGACAGCCGATGATCTCGGCTGCCTATTGTCATGGGTGCTATCGTTTCCCGTTAGTTGAACAGACTCGATAAAGACATTACAAAACTCAAGATTTTGTACAGATGTACCCGCGGATGCTACCAGACACTGTTAAACAATTAAAAGGCCCTGATTTTCCACTTTCGCTTTTCTATCGAAGGTACCATACAACTCTTAATTTTATATGTACCGACTGCGATGTTTCCTGTTCTATTTCTTAGATATACATATTTAGTATTATTCCTTATTCCCCTTTCCTTAATTACTTTTCTCGCTTCTATTTTCTTCTTATTTGTCTTCTTTTGGCATTGGCAATGGTACTTTCCAATCCAGGTCATAGCTCTTTTTTGCCAATTCTGAAGTAAGACTGAGCTTTTGAGGGAGTTCTTTCATTTCATAACTCTGCAATTTTATTCGGATATGGTTTCTGCCTTGTTCATCCTTTCCTATCATTTTAAAATCTCCACCTGTTACATCGTATATTTTGCCCTTTTCATCCTTTATAGTCCAACCAAAACGATTAATAATTTTATCTGTGTCATCATCCACTAAAATCGTATCTGATAGATTAATATATGATATATCCTTTAAATAAGCCTCTAGTAAAATAGTAGCGTGCTTCTCATTCTTTGGAGATGTTTCATTTAATGGTTCGTCAAAGGTTACTGACATGATCTCAATCGTTTTGCCATCCTTATCTACTCTTACAGGTTTTTCGGCAAGCTGTTTTGGCTCAAATGATACGCCTAGCTCATACGGTTCTGTTTTTTCTAAAGAATCCAGTACTAGCATATATTGATGATCAGGAGACAGTGGAGCAAATCCATACTTCCGATTAGAATGACCGTATTCTCCCACGGCCTTGCGTGGAGTATCAAGCGCCCTAGTTAAATCTTTTACTTTCTCTCCTTTTTCATTTTCAACGTGAAAATTCAGTTTATAATCATCATAGCGAACATAAGGATCAACTGAATCTAGTTTTCCTTTCACTTCTTTGCTTTCCTGTACTAATCTTTTCTTTGCCTCTTCCGTCCATTTTGTTTCATAATCCACACCAGCAGCAGTCGGTGAATGCATAATGCTGTTTAGATTGATTTGCAGTCCCTGTGGTGTGGTATACGTCTTATCGATTGGTAGCACCCTTGAAGCCATAGTTGTTTTTTCTAAATCAAAAGGAATCTTTAAGGCCCAATTCCCTTTAACAGAGTCGATCTGATTCCCCTCGAACTGTAATAAAAGCTCCTGTTCTTCTGTTTCCCCGGGTTTTTTTAGAGTGATATATCCGTAATTTTCCTGGATTTCCACCCCATACGTTTTAGTTTCTTTAATTACATTCCCTTTCAAATCTGTTACCTCTACGTTACTTATTTGAAGCTTATCCGGATGAATAAAGTTCTTTTGCTGATCCTTGATCGAATAAACGGCCACAATTCTCATCGGATCAGCTAATATCTCCTCTATTTCAAGAGTATAGCCCCGATCAGTAACAGAGGCATTTACCTTCTGTGAAAAACCCTCCTGTACTGCATATTGCAGTTCATTATCAGAACCATCAAATAACGATTTAACATAGGCCGCAAAGGTAGGACTCACAGAAATCGTTAAAAGCATAGCGCAGCTAATGGAGACTGTAAGTACCAAGGTGCCTAGTAAACGCGACCTTTTTCTTTTATAGGCTACCGCTTGGTCAGGCATCACAAAATTAGGCTGATCCAATTCTCCAGCTACCTTTTTTAGAGTTTGTGTAATCTGTTTGTCAATATTAGTCATGCATGTTCACTCCCATCTCGGTAATTACCTGTATTTCTTTCTTAACTTGTATTTTTTCAGCAATTAACTTTCTGGCCTTATGTAGCCTTGATTTTACCGTACCCTCAAACACACCAAGGATTTTTGCAATTTCAGCTATACTAAACTCTTCATAATAGTAAAGAATAACTGCAGAGCGATGCTTCGGCGTCATCAACTGAATCGCTTGCCAAATCTGTTGCTCTTTCTCCTTTTGAAGAATACTCTCCAATGGGTTTTGCCCAGGGTCAATAGAGTCCATATATTCTTCCGTTTTTTTCTTTCTACGCACCATATTAAGTGCACGATGTGTCACAATTTTCATAAACCAAGCTCGAAACGATGTCCCTTTTCGTGTATCATATCGATAAAGTGACTGATACGCTTCCCATAGTGCTTCTTGAACGGCATCCTGAGCTAGATGGTAATCATGGACGATCAAAAAAGCGACTCGAAATGCACTAGTTAAGTGAGGTTGAACAAGTGTTTCAAAATCAACTGGACCTCCTTCCTTGGGTATTGGAAAATGATGACTTTCTTTCACTTAAAAGACCTCCTCGTTTTTCCTTTCACTTCTTATTCACCAGTTCTCGTATTTTGGTTCATAAAAAGAGGAAAAAACTTTTCCCTCACTTGGGTGAACTGCTACTTGCGAGGTTATCAATAAATTTCCCCATTTAATCACATATACTTTGCGAGTGGTGTCAGCTTCGCTGGTACTACCCCGATACTTGTCAGCATTTCATCTGTACTTTTTTAGTAACGGCGAAATGTATAAATTCCTTTCTTTGTTTCCTTTCCCATGAATCTTTATAACGCTATCTCTTACATCAAGAGAGTTAATATTGCATAATTCCAAATTTCTGATTCCTAAGTCCACGAAAAACATTAAAATTAGCTTATTGCGCAAACCTAAATAAAAATCTCCCTTAAAGGCGTTAATCAACCTTTTCACTTCATCATCATTGAATGTTTGAATAAGAACTTTTGGTTGCTTCATCCATTTCAATCCCAAAACTGGGTTCCGCTTTTCACCAACATAGCCTTCCTCAACATTAAAACGAAAAAACGAACGAATATTTTTCTGTATCCCGTTGATATAGGATTCCGATAATCCTTTCTTCTTTAAATACATAAGATATGCTTTGATGTGGGAGGTATTAACTTCTTCTACTCCGGTAACATCAAATTCATTGCATAAGAACTTTAAAAATGCCCTGTTATTATTTCTATATCCCTTTATAGTGCGGATACTGTAATTCTTGATCTCCAGATCAAAAAGAAATTCTTTGTAAACATCCTCTAATAACATAAAAAACTCACTCCTTGTATAGTCATTTCCCATACAAAAAGTGAGTTTAAATAAGATGCGCTTCTAATCTTGGACTGAAAAAACGTACATCACCATAAATATCACCAAACGACTTAATGTATACCATCGCTGATTGACAAATAGGGTGAATTACGAATATATTTGCATGCTCAGACTAGATATGACAACTTCTAAGCGCCGAGATTAAAGGATTTGTTCCTCTTACTCTTCAGAATCCACGTTATGATACACTTGCTGAACGTCCTCTAAATCCTCTAATGCATCAATCATTTTTTCAAATTGTGCTTTCGTGTCATCTGTTAGAATAGCATCTGTTTGTGAGAGCATTGTGAGTTCAGCGACAGTAAATTCTGTAATGCTTGCATTTTTAAATGCTTCTTGAACCGCATGAAATTGGTCTGGCTCCGCATAAACAATAATCTGATCCTCTTCTTCAGAAATATCGCGAACATCCACATCTGCTTCCATTAGGATTTCTAGGATTTCATCTTCGGTTTTCCCTTCTATTCCGAAAACAGCTGTAGCATCAAACATATAGGCAACAGAACCGCTTACCCCCATATTCCCGCCATTTTTACCAAAGGCAGCACGTACTTCTGAAGCTGTGCGGTTAACATTATTCGTTAATGCATCAACAATAACCATTGATCCATTCGGGCCAAAACCTTCATAACGAAGCTCATCATAGCTTTCGTCAGAACCGCCCTTCGCCTTTTCGATCGCACGGTCAATGATTGCTCTTGGCACATTATATGTTTTTGCCCGTTCTAATACCATCTTTAATGCTTGGTTTAAGTCGGGATCAGGTTCACCTTGTCTTGCAACGACATAAATTTCGCGACCAAATTTAGCATAAATTCTACTCGTATTTGCATCCTTTGCTGCTTTTTTTTCCTTAATATTGTTCCATTTACGGCCCATAATGACCACTCTCTTTCTACATCAAAAATCTTTTTCTCATAGAAAATAGTAATACGAAACGGATCGTTTCATCAACTTTTTTCTACGAAAAATATTATTACCAGTTGAAAAAGGAAACACTTTTCACCATCTACTAGTATAACGCAATAAAAAATTTGTTTCCACTTCTCAAATGTAGGAGCCGCCTAGTTTCTTTCTAAATTTTTCATCTCCTCTTCTAATAATTGCAAGCCTTCCTCGAGAATTTCATCTCTTCTTTTTCCTTGCTCATTTTCGGAAAAAACAATGGGCTTCCCGAATTCAACAACCGATTTTTTCCCTTTGAAAATCTGTGAAAAATTAGTTGGACCGTTGAAAACAGCAGGGATTAATGGTGCGTTTGCCTTTAAAGCGATCGTTACCGCTCCCCTTTTCAATGGGATATCCTCACTTGTTCTTGTACCGCTCGGAAAAATACCGACACATTTATTTTCCTTTAATAATTTTAGCGGAATTTTCAACGTGCTTGGACCTGGATTTTCTCGATTGACAGGAAAGGCTTTTATTGACTGAAAGAACATTTTTCTTATTTTTCCTTCAAATAACTCCTTCTTCGCCATATAATGAACCGGGATCGGATACATTGCGATCGCCAGCATAATGACATCAACCCAGCCTTTATGTGAGCAAGTAACAACATATCGCTCCCCAGCTGGCAAATTTTCTTTCCCCTTCACTTTTAATAGATTGAAAAGCTTAATCATTACAAATAAAATATTGCTAAATAAATAATATAGCATCATGATTCACCACCAGATTTTAGTTACAGCTCCATTCACTTTCATTTTAAAATAACTTTCACGAAAATGGAACCATATTTTAGAATCTGGTACTAATAGTAGGTGTTTATACTTTTGAAAAAAGCATGTGGGATGGCTTACCCACATGCTTTAGCTAGATTTATTTACTTACCTTCCAGTTGAGTTCCACTATGTAAATTTTCCAAAATGACATATTTATAATTCAATAAACAGACGATAATCGCAGTTAAAGAAGAAACAACTAATAATGTGAAAATGATAAAAATTTGATATTTAACTGAACCAAATGGATCGGCTCCAGCTAAAATCATTCCTGTCATCGTACCTGGAATTTGAATGAGCCCGACTGTTTTCAGCATATCGACCGTTGGGATCATTGCAATTTTGATCGCTTTCTTTTTAAGAAACTCTTCTTCCAGTTCAAGATCATTTTTCATCGCTTCTAACACGACAGCTCCTGCAATCATCCCATTTCCGATAAACATCCCACAAACAGGAATTAAATATTGCGCCTCTAAAGGGACAATACCGAAAGCAAGCCAAACGCTAATACACATAATCACGGTAATGGTAAGCCCCACTAGAAGAATGAAAAATGACTTTTTACGATTTATTCCCCGTTTCGATGCATTTATCGCTGCGATGATGATCATAAGAAAAATATAACTAAACACAACTAAAATATTTTCTAGTGAAAATAATACTGAAATAAATAGTCCTAATAATAATAATTGGACAAATCCCCGGATGGATGAAAATAAAATGTCCTTCCCCATTCCAAGCTTCTGATTCATCGAAATAAGGATGGGCACAAAAACAAATAAAAGAATAACAAATAAAGCTAAATTACTAATCTCCTGCATAATTAAAACCTCCCTGTTTTATTTTACAAGAAACTAGTCGTATTTTCGGTAATATTTTTGACTTTATTGAGAATAATTATCATTTTCAAAAGAGAATTATTCTTTTCGAGAATATATTTATTATTCCAAAACATCCCGCTTCATTTCTATCTTCTTTTTCCAAAAAATCACGATAAGCGGGAAAATGATGACGATACTGTATAAAATACTAAACTCCCATTGTGAGCGTGAAATAGAAAATGCTTCATTAGGTAATGCTCGCTTCATAATCTGCTGATAAGCAACGACGAAAAGTGGAAGAAGGATGCCGATAATGGATATATAGTTTTTGCATATGCTTGATACAAAAATGGCAAGTAAAGCCATTGATAATGTTAGTACATAAGTTAATAGGATGGTTACGATAATAAGCTGAAGAAAGCTGAGATCATACCAATATGCCCACCCCATAAACGAGTTAATGCCACTATCAAGAAACATACCGATATTATTTGTTGAATACAGGCTGTAGTAGACAATAAGCAAAACCGTTGTAATCAAGAAAGCAGAGAGCATTCCAGCTACAAGTTTTTTCTTAAATAACCTTCTTCCAATCTTAGACGTATACTGCAAGCCAACCATGTTATTCTTATAATCTCTTATAAAAATTGGGGAAATCATAAAGAGTACACTAACTAAAATTGTTATCGCAATCGATTTACTTATCGTTCGAAAGTTGTATTCTACTGGATAGGAAGGAAAAATCGATCTAACTGCCCCAGAGTTGACAATCTCTTGAATCCTTTGCTCTTGTTTCTTAGTAGGCCCCCCTTCAATGAGTGAATAACCATAACGTTCATTCACAAACTCCATATCCTCAATAATACGTTCTCTCTCAGGAATCTCCCAAAACAAGTCAAGTCCTTCATCAAATATTACCTTTGAGTGTAATTCTTCAGCAGCTGAATCTGCATCTCTCATTTCTTGAAATTGTTTGTAGCTACTAATTCCTAAGTTAATAAAATCTTGATCAGATTGAATGTATTCATCTGCCTTCGTTATTTCCTTCTCCAGCACCGCTTTAAAATCTTCAAGCTCAGCCTCATCTAATTCATGCCCATATTTTTCAACCATTTCAATCCCGATATGATACATATCTGTTGCCGGTCTTCCATTCGGAAAAACAGTAATATCAAAATCAATGAAAATATAATACATCAGGCAGTTTATTGCTATTAGAAGCAACAGCATGACCGGATGAAAAATCTTCTTTATTTCCTGTAGAATAATTCGCAAATCTACCGAACTCCTTTACTAAAAAAATTCTAAACAATATTCAGCAAATAAGTCTGACGTAACCGCTGAAGGTTTAAACTGAATCCTTCTGAAATTGGATCAGCATTCTTCTATCCCATATAAATATGGTCAGCTTCAACTAATTGATGGTGAATTAAGTTAAATCACTTTTTCGAAAGCTTCTTGCACAATACATGACGCATAGAAGTAATAAAACAAACCAAACAGCAACTGTCACGATCTCAAAATAAGCAGTAAATGTAACGGCTCTTTGCATAAACCAAACAAACGAATTTAAAATTAGATTTACAGGGGTAAAATAACCGAACAAAAATAAAATATTACTGTTTGGAAACAATGCCTGATTTACAAATATTACACCAAACATACAAAGAAAGGTAAAAAAGACAAGATAACTATTACGAATCCATCTTGCAAAAATCACTGTCATTAAAGTGAATAAAATGACTAATATATAAGCGAGTAAAACAACAGCAGCTAAATACTGTGCAAAGGATAAATTCCACCATGACATAAACCATTCTTTTCCTGCATTGAATAAACTGCTAATCGGAACATGCCAAAATTCTCGATATGAGAACACAGTGAAATAAGTTACCAAGCTAATCACCAATATAATTGTCAAAACAAAAATATTTGTGATTAACGCAGCCCAAAGCTTATCTAGCCATAGCTTTCTCCCTCTTTTTGAGCTATATGCTAGTAAAAAAGTTCCTCTATCAAACTCATAATTCATCACATAAGCCGTTACGAGAACCGTTAAGATTAGGCTTTCTATTAACATGGCTTTAAACATTTTTTTAAATAATAGGAGATGGGTTTCAAATACTCTTTGGGATGGAAAAAGATGTTTATACTCCTTATTTTTCAATACTTCTTCATATCTCTCCGTGAATTTACTATAATGACTTCTAATGAACTCTGCTGCTTTTCCATCAATTCCATACATCCACATTTCCTTCTCAGCAATTTTAATCGGATCGTAAGCCAAAAAATCCTCATCGATCGTTTGACTAGAAAAATAGTAAAATTCCAACAGAGCTGTTTCATTAAAAAACTGTATTTCTTTTTCAGAAAATTTTTCAGGAAGATAGAAGGAGTGGTCAGAATAAAACTCGTTCATATTTTGATAAGACTTTGCTAGAACAGTCTTTGTCTGTTCATTTACCTTTTTCATCCTCGCTTCGTAATCATTTCTCATTCTTTCCAGCATTTCTTTATCAATTTCCGTTCCATATATACTGGCTATTTGATTTACATTGCGTAAATCATCCTTAATATAAGCATTTTCATAAATGAGAAAGAAATTGAAGCCGGTAAAAATGACGATAAGGGCAATGATTATAGGAGATAGGAGTGCTTTCCTTATTTCATACAGTAAAACCCTCATCATTCTTTCCCTACTTTTTCATCTTGATATTGATAAAGAAATACATCCTCTAAAGTAGGTTTTACTTGCTTCCACTTCGGATCGCAAGCCTCCTCTGCAATAAAGCGAATCTTCATTCTCCCATCTTCCTGTCTTTCAGAAAGGGATAAATATTGTTCTCGAAATAACGGAACCTGCTCAAACTCCATTTCTGTTTCAAAAACCTTGCCTTCAAGCTGCTGGCAAATCGTAGGAATGCTATCTTTATAAAGCACTTGCTTATCCTTTATCATGATGATTTCATTGGCAATTGACTCAACATCTGAAACGATATGTGTTGATAAAATGACGATCCGATCTCTAGCCAAATCAGATAGCAGATTTCTAAAACGTACGCGTTCCTTCGGATCCAAGCCAGCTGTCGGCTCATCAAGAATAAGAATTTTCGGATCATTTAGCATCGCCTGAGCAATGCCAACTCGTTGGATCATTCCCCCTGAAAATTTCCCCATTTTCTTTTTTATTGCTTCCTCTAAAGCAACAAGCTTTAAAAGTTCAGGGATTCTTTCTTTCGCCTCCTGCTTTGAAATTCCCTTTAGCGCCGCTAAATATTGTAAATATTGATACGGATTATAGTTTTTATAATAGCCAAATTGTTGAGGCAAATAGCCGATAAGATCCCGATAAGTTTCTCCCATCGTCATAATATTTTTACCTTCATATAAAATTTCACCTTTTGTCGGGTGCAGCAATGTTGTTAACATTTTAATTAATGTTGTTTTTCCTGCTCCGTTTGGAGCAAGTAATCCATAGACGCCATTCGAAAACTCTAGCTGAATATCATCTAATACGGAAAAAGTTCCAAATTGCTTACTAACTCCATTAACTGTCAGCATATTCAATTACTCCCCTTCGCTTATTTTGAATCATAAATTCTTTTAATTTTTTCACATACAGATAAGCCGATAGACAAATAATAAGTCCATATAAATACCACGGTACAAAAACAAGCAGTTGATGATAAACTGATGAATCAAGGATAAGGAGCGTAACATTAATCGCCCCCCATCCCAATATCGCGACAGCCTTTACTGCTAATGTTTTTATCACTGACAGCACATATAAAAACAATAGAGAAAAGCTCAGCAGTGAGGTGATCGAAATCATAAAGGCTTGGACAAATTGCACAGATGATAACTTCATCGCAAGAGATAGCACCCAAATCGTATTTAATAGAAAGCAAAACACGCTAAATGAAAGCATGCGAAAAGCTGCAATTTGATAAATGTTATACTTACATGACATTTCAACTTCAAATGTTTCATTAAGCTTACTGGTTATAAAGGGCATTAAGGAAAGAACACAGTAAAGTAGCGGTGAAACAACCATAATAATGCCATAATAACTAGTGTAGGCATCAACGCTTTCGCGACCATTTATTGTGATCATATACATAATGATTGCCATCATACATACAGCGACCGCTATCTCTTTGTAGTCCTTCAAAATGAAACGAATTCCGATCTGCTTATACATATTTTTTAATAGCTGAGGAAATGATTCTTGTTTCACAATCCCTTTCGCGACAATTTTTCTAATTTCTTTTTTAACAATCTCATCACTTGGAAATGGAATTTGGCGTTTATTATGCATAATCATTGACCTCCTTTGCTTCTTTCCTAATCAGCTTTAAACTACGATAATATTTTGTCTTAACTGTTGATTCTGGAATTTGTAATGCAACTGCAATCTCCTGAAACGTATAGTCACCAAACAGCTTTAAGCGCAAAACCTGCTGCTGAGACGTTTCCAAACCGTTTACTACCTCCATAACAGTCGCAAATTCTTCCTTCTGCATCAGCATCTTCGTAAAATCCTTGTCCTCCCCAATTTCCTTATCAGCAAAATCATCTGAGAGAATCCGGAATTTATAATGGCGAGAACGAAAATAATCAACAACCTTATATGTAGCAATTTTATAAAGCCATGTTCGAAAGCTTGCTCTCTTCCCTTCAAATTGATGGAGCCCTTGCAGCATATTAATGAAAATCTCCTGTGTTAAATCAAGTGATTGCTCTTCGTCAAGAGTCTGTTTATAAACAAAATGGTAAATTTCGCGGTAATAATGGGACACAAGTTCATTTGCCGCCGCTTCGCTTCCCTTATTCTTTATTTGTTTAATCAGCTTTAAATCTCGGTCCATTTCTTCACCACGCATTTC
>JAEWDX010000245.1 GCA_023389895.1 Bacillota bacterium | reverse complement strand
TCATAACAAACAATTTCATAATGAACGCCACGGAAAAGCTGTGTATCGACACGAACTCTCAACTTACCTTGTTCAGGCTTCGTAATTTCTAAATCTTCAGGACGAATAACGATTTCAATTTCCTCATTCGGATTTAAGCCACCGTCTACACACTCAAATTTTTTCCCGGCAAATTGAACAAGATAGTCTTCAATCATAATTCCAGGAATAATATTTGACTCCCCAATGAAATCAGCGACAAATCGATTGATCGGCTCATCATAAATATCAGTTGGTGTGCCGCTTTGTTCAATTTTCCCATTATTAAGAACAAAAATTTCATCTGACATCGCAAGTGCTTCCTCTTGATCATGGGTAACAAAGATAAAGGTAATCCCTAATCTCCGTTGAAGCTCGCGTAGTTCATATTGCATTTCTGTACGCAATTTCAAATCAAGTGCAGACAAAGGCTCATCAAGGAGGATCACTTCAGGTTCGTTGACGATCGCACGCGCTATAGCAACACGCTGTCTTTGACCACCAGACATTTCTTTAATTTCACGTTTCTCATATCCTGCTAGGTTTACGAATCGCAATGCTTCCTCAACTTTATTAGTGATGTCGCTATTTTTCATTTTTTTAATTCTTAATCCAAATGCAACATTTTCAAACACATTTAAATGAGGGAATAAAGCATAATCTTGAAAAACAGTATTTACTTGACGCTTATTTGCTGGCACCTCATTGACAACTTTCCCATTGAAAAATACTTCCCCTTCTGTCGGTTCAGTAAAGCCGGCAATTAATCGTAAAACAGTCGTTTTTCCACAGCCCGAAGGCCCGAGCAATGTATAAAATTTCCCCTTCTCAATTTCAAAACTAACATCCTTCAAAACTGGGGGATCATTATCGTATTGTTTTGTTACCCGTTCAAAACGGATAATAGTATTTTCTGTCATTTATCATTCTCCTTTTATCCCGATTGTAGAAACATTCAAAAGTAAATATATCATATTCCACAACGATCAGACATAAGTTTTTAAATTTTTTATCTCAATAATCCCATCATAAGAATATCTATCTGTGAAAAATGATTATTTTCATGAAAAACTTTAAGTTTTCACAAATACAATTATGCATTATGAATAATATATATTAGAATAGAAGATAGTTATTGTTTTATAAAGGGGAGCTTTCTCCTATCCGATATTGGGGGAGTATGAATTAATGGATACATTTCGTTCGATTTTAAGCAACAATAGCTTTAAAAGGGTTGCTATTTTCACAATTTTAGTATTTATCTTTTATATACTGCGGAGTATGATCAATCTTATTCTGATTACTTTTATTTTTTCGTTCTTATTAGATCGCTTAGTAAATCTTACGACGAATAAATTTAAAATACATCGAAAGCTCGCCGTACTCGTAACTTATTTAGTTATTATTAGTCTCTTATCAATTGGGATCATTAAATATTTGCCAATTATTATTACAGAGATTGCTCAATTAGTAACGCAATTACAGCATTTTTTCACACAAAAGCATGAAAATCCAATCTTAAATTATTTCTTAAGCTTGATTGAAACAAAGCAAGTATCCAATTATTTGGAACAAGGCTTCACCTTTTTGCTAAATTACTTTAGTGGGGTTAGTAAGGTTACCATCCAAATCATGATGTCACTTATTTTAAGTTTGTTTTTCTTGTTAGAAAAACCGAAGCTTATAGTATTCACTTCAAAATTTAAGCAAAGTAAAATTGCCCCATTTTATAATGAAATTGAATTTTTTGCCAAAAAATTTGTTACAACATTCGGTAAAGTGATTGAAGCGCAATTTATTATCGCCCTTGTTAATTGTGGATTGACAACAACGGCTTTATGGATACTGGGCTTTCCGCAACTGATGGGATTATCGATTTTGATTTTCTTCCTTGGGTTAATTCCTGTTGCTGGAGTGATTATTTCACTTATCCCGCTTTGTACCATTGCATACACGCTAGGTGGAATAATGCAGGTGGTTTATATACTAATCATTATTGCTATTGTTCACGCAATTGAAGCTTATATTTTAAACCCGAAATTAATGTCTTCGAAAACAGATTTGCCTGTTTTCTACACTTTTATCGTTCTAATCTTTTCCGAGCATTTCTTCGGGATTTGGGGATTAATTGTCGGAATTCCGGTTTTTGTTTTCTTGTTGGATGTTTTAGAAGTGAGAAATAAGAAGATAAAAATATAGCTGGAAGAAGATAAAGTGGGAAAAGAAAAACATTTCGTTTTCTTTTCTCACTTTTAATTTTGTATTCTTTTCGAATTTATCAATAAAACGCTCCTGTTCTTTTACACTATATGGTATTTTTGGTTTAGATAAGCTTTATGAGTTTCACTTTATTAGGAGGAGAGAAATCATGTTTGGTTCAGCTGGAGAAAAGCTTCTTCAAAAAGAATATGGCACAGTTAGAAAGGCAGACTCATTTTATGAAAATCAAATGATTGATCATATTAATGAGCAAATGAAAGGATTTATTGCCGAGCAAGAAATGATGTTCATTTCAACTGCCGATCGATATGGCAACTGTGATAGTTCATTTCGGGCGGGAAAGAAAGGATTTGTCCTTGTTTTAGATGAAAAAACATTCTTCTATCCAGAATATAGCGGCAATGGTGTGATGGCAAGCTTAGGCAATATCTCAGAAAATCCACATATCGGAATTCTCTTTATTGATTTTTTTCAAAATCAAATTGGATTACATATAAACGGAGCTGCTGCGATAATTGAAAATGAACAGTTTATTGATAGTCTACCAGCTGATTTGTCCAAATCCATTCAATTAAATCATCTAGAAAAACCAAATCGTTGGGTAAAAATCGATGTTCATGAGGCGTACATTCATTGCTCACGAATGATTCCAAAACTAACAACGGTTGAAAAAGCATCAAACGAAAAGAAGCACGGCGACTATTTTAAAACGAAAGTAAAATCTTTTCAAAAATAAAATCAAGGAGCATTTCATAAGTCGAAAAATCAACTTATGATACTGCTCCTTAATTTATGAACTTAAACCATTACTTTGCAAATATCATTTGTAAAGTCTAATGGATCTTCAATTGGCAAACCTTCTATTAATAATGCTTGGTTATAAAGCAGATTTGTATATAAGCTTAATTTATCTTTATCATTCGCATAGGCTGCCTTCAATGCTTGGAATACATCATGATGGATGTTTATTTCAAGCACTTTATCGGCTTTTATATTTTGGCTATCAGGCATTGCCTGAAGAACTTTCTCCATTTCGATTGATAATTCGCCTTCTGTCGACAAACATACTGGATGAGATTTCAGGCGTTTTGACACCTTCACATCTTTTACTTTTCCGTTCAAAACATCTTTCATATAGGCAAATAATTCTTGATGTTCATTTGCTTCTTTCTCTATGCTTTCTTCATTTTCGTCTTGTTCAATCCCTAAATCACCGCTTGAAACAGCTTTAAATTCTTTATCTTTATAGTTCATAATCATTTTAATAGCAAATTCATCAATATCTTCATTGAAATAAAGAATTTCATAGCCTTTATCTGCGACTAATTCCGTTTGCGGCAATTTATCAATTCGCTCATATGAATCACCAGTTGCATAATAAATATATTTTTGTTCTTCTGGCATTCTAGCGATATATTCATCAAGCGTAACCATTTTCTTCTCTTTTGATGAATAGAACATCAACAAGTCCTGAAGCTCTTCCTTATGCATCCCAAAATCATTGTATACCCCAAACTTTAATTGCCTACTAAAGGATTTATAAAACTCCTCATACTTCTCTCTTTCATTCTTTAATAAGCTTAATAGCTCGCTTTTGATTTTCTTATTAATGTTTTTGGCTATTAACTTCAATTGACGGTCATGCTGGAGAATTTCACGAGAAATATTTAAAGAGAGATCTTCGGAATCAACCATCCCTTTCACAAAGCTAAAATAGTCAGGCAATAAATCTCCACATTTATTCATAATGAGAACACCATTAGAATATAGCTCTAATCCCTTTTCAAATTCCTTTGAATAATAATCGAAAGGAATTTTCTCAGGAATATACAAGATCGCATTATAGCGAATCGAGCCATCTACACTAATATGGATATGTTTGAGCGGTTTATCAAAGCCGTAATGCTTTTCATTGTAAAAATTCTCATAATCCTCAGCTGTTAATTCATTTTTATTTCTCCGCCAGATCGGGACCATGCTGTTAATCGTTTGTTCTTCTGTAAATTCGACATACTCATTTTCAGCATCATCTTTCGGTTTTTGTTCAGTAATATCCATTTTTATTGGATAGCGAATAAAATCTGAGTACTTTTTAATAATGGTCTTTATTTGATATTCTTCTAAATATTCATCATAATGTTCTTCTTCTGTATTTTCTTTTATTTTCAAAATAATTTCTGTTCCGACCGAATCTTTTTTTGTTGGTTTAATCGTATAACCTTCTGCCCCTTCAGATTCCCATTGATAAGCTTCATCGCTTCCTAAAGCCTTACTAATAACGGTTACGACATCCGCAACCATGAAAGCTGCATAAAACCCAACACCGAACTGACCAATAATATCATGCCCATCTTTCAGCTCATTTTCTTTTTTAAATGTTAATGAGCCACTTTGAGCGATGACGCCAAGATTTGCTTCCATCTCATCCTTTGTCATCCCGATACCAGTATCGATAATTTTCAATAAACGATTTTCTTTGTCTGCAACAACTTTTATGTAATAGCTGTCTTTATTAAAGCTTAAATTTTCATCTGTTAGTGCCTTATAATAAATTTTGTCAATCGCATCACTTGCATTCGAAATTAATTCTCTTAAAAATACCTCTTTTTGCGAATATATCGAATTAATCATCATCTCCAATATTCGCTTAGATTCCGCTTGAAATTGCTTTTTTTCCATGAGAATGGCTCCTTTCAAAATCGTTAAATCTTCTTTAAGGGGATTACAGTAAATGATTATTAGAAATTTCCCCTATTCTTATATTAGCACTCTAGTCTATCGAGTGCTAATCATTTAATACCATATCTATTTTTTTGTGTCAATAAAGAAAAGCGGAAGTATACTCTTATCTTTAAAAGAAAAGCCCTTAGTTTTAAGCCTGCGCTCAAAACATAAGGGCATGATCGATTTTATCAAAACATTGCAAATAGAGAGACGGATGAGAATTACTGCTTCGTTTCGATTTCTTCTGTTAAAGCAATCAGTTCATCAATTAATTCACCGATATAAGCAATTGTTTCTCGTAATGGTTGATCAGTTGTAATATCGACCCCAGCCATTTTCGCCAATTCTGCAGGAGATTTTGTTCCACCAGCTTTTAATACATTCAACCAATCATCAACAGCAGGTTTCCCTTCCTCCAAAACTCGTTTCGCAACTTGGGTTGAGATCGTTAGACCGGCACTGTATGTGTATGGATATAAGCCCATGTAATAATGCGGCTGGCGCATCCATGTTAGCTCAGCACCTTCAGTTATTTCAACTGCATCACCCCAAAAAGCCTCTAGCACTTCACGCTTCAAACTATTTAATACACTTGCATTCACACTACCGCCATCATCTATTGCCTCATATACCTTCCGCTGATAGGCGGCTTCCAATAAATGTGTTACAAAGTTGTGGTAGTATGTTCTGGCAACAATGGAAGCAATGACCCATCTTTTGAATTTGGGATTATCAGAGTTTGCAAGTAAATGATTCGCCATTAGCATTTCATTCATTGTCGAAGGTGCCTCTATGAAATAAAGGGATGGACGTGAATTAAAGATATTTTGCTCCTTATGTGCATTATAGAAATGACCTGCATGCCCTAATTCGTGAGCAAGGACAAAAACATCCTCCATACTGCCAGTCCAAGAGATTAAAATATACGGATGAACCCCGTAAGGACTGGAGCAGAATGCACCTGTTGATTTTCCAATATTTTGGGCAAAATCAATCCAACGCTCCTTGTAAGAACGTTCGATCATCTCAACATAATCATCACCCATAATCGATAAAGCATCCATTATATGTTTTTTTGATTCCTCTACCGTAATTTTCGGTTCATATGCGGGATCAAGCGGAATTTTCAGATCAGCGAAAGTCATCTTTTCAATGCCATGTACCTTCTGAAGTAGCTTTGCATATTTACGCATATGTGGCGCAAGCTCTTTCATAATCAAATCGATTTGCCTGTCATACATGGAACGATCTACCTCTTGATCAAATAATAAATAATCAAAAATCGTTTCATACCCACGTAAATCAGCTGTTGTCTTTTCAATTTGCAAATGATTATCATATGTTTTCGCCGTTGTATGCTGATAATCTTTTAGTTTCGCATAGAAAGCATCATAAGCAGCTCTTCGTTTTTCTGTATTTGACTCTGATTCCCAGCCACCTTCAAATGAAACATAGCTTAAAGGATATTTTTCACCATTTACTTCAAAATCTGCAAACTTCATATCTACTAATTTGGTAATATTGTATAAATCGTATGAAGCATCGAAAACAGAAGAAAATGCTGCTAGGGCTTTTTCTACTTCTGGATGAAGCTGATACGGTTTTTTTCGAATGATTTCTTCTATGTATTTTTGGTAATCACTCGAAGATTCCATCGCTTCCTGCAAAGATTCAATTGGAAGCTTTGATAACTCACTATTCACAAATGATAGCTTACTGCTTATTTTCGCAGAAATCGAACCAAATTTACTTGCACGCATTTGTGCGTCATGATTCGTCTGATCTTCACTTGAAGATAAGCTGACAAACGTGCCAATTGGAATGATTTTTTCATAAATTGCTGCATAATCAGCTAATGCTTCGTTTACAGTAGTGGCATTATTAATCTTGCCTTCAAAGCATTCTACAAACTGATCCACATCTGATTGAACTTGTTCAATGGCTGTAAGATAATCTGATTCTGTCGCAAATAAATCAGCTAAATTCCATGTTTCTTCAAGAGAAACTTCTGAACGAGGGGGTAAAGTTTTCACCAATACAAACACTCCTTTGTCTCACTTTATTTCGATATTCGAAATTATTATATTATACTTTTGGAAAAATGTAAAAATTTAGATTGAGATTGTTTCTTCCATTTTCGTTATTGCTTGATTGATTGCAGAGATTACTATTTCTGGATTATATAGTTGAATCGAATGCCAACTGTCTTTTACGATCAATTGTTTTGTATTTTTATTTAGCATTAATAACATCGATTGCTGCTGCTTCCATTCTTCTGTTTGTCTCCCAGCACTTATAATCGTAATGGGGATATAATCTGGAATAGTATTTGATGCAACAACCTGCTTTGCACTTTGTTCAGATGATAATAATTCTGCATAAACTGTTTTGTATGCACTAGATTGATAGCCTAAAGTTTTTGACATCTTAAGAAAATTAGGAGGCAAACTTTTTGTACCGACTTGTACTTTAACCATCCTTAATAGTCCTAGTGATGAAAACAAATACCCCAGCTTATTCAATTTTACGGCTGCACGAAATTTTATTTTCCGTTCGTCGCTCATAAACTCTTGTAAATAATATTGTTCATGAACTGAATCAATGAGAATTAATGCACTCACTTCCTCTGGATATTTTGCAGCAAATAATCTCATATTTAAGCCACCATATGAATGACCAACTAATATGTAGGGAGGCATTAAATTTAATTTATCTAATAGCATTTTAAGATCCGTTACATAATTTTCACTTGTCGCAAGATTGGCGTTCCCTTTACTCCAGCCATATCCTACACGATCATAAGAAACAACAGTTGCCCTTTTTGATATTTCTGGTTGAACAAGTGCCCAATCGAGCGAATAGCCTCCCATCCCCGCTTCAAGGATGACCGTTGGCCCTCCTTTCCCCGTTCTAATTGCATGAAGCTGATAATGCCCAATGTCAACGATTTTGCCAGACGGGGGGAAACGAGATATTTCCCATTTCGAAATTAGCTTCTGGGCAATTGAAAGCGGAAAAAACAAGATTGAAAGTGCTATTTTCAAAAACGTATCCATTCGTTTAATTGAATTGTTCTTCATTTATTACACTCCATTGTCCTTTATAAAGTCCGGCGCTTTTCCTATCATGCAATTAAAAACAGTCGCTTAATGAAAAAACATGATTTTGGGCGAAAGTAATTGCTTCACCTGTTCCTTTGAAGCCCATAGAAACTCTTCATGCTCCTCTGATAAAATAACAAAAGTTTTCTCGCTTTTGCATAAGTATGTAAGAATTATAACTTACCTAAGTGGATCCGTTTTAAAAGTGGTTGCATATAAAATCGGCTCAATTGTAACAGCTAATCCTACTTCCTCTTTTATTTCTCTTCTTAAGGCAGATTCAATCTCCTCTCCAAACTCTAGCTTTCCACCAACAAGTTCCCAACTTCCCCCATCAATACGAGCATTATTTGCTCGTTTTACCATTAATATCTTCCCATTGTGTAAAATAACAGCTTTAACCCCAACAGTTATTTTCGTATCATTATTCATGTATACACCCTATTCCTATCCTCTTTAAAAAACAGTTCTTTTCTACTTCACTCATAAAACCACCCTTATCTAAATTTATTATTTTCCATATTATCATAACCTTCCGTCTTTTTCTCTTAATTAAAATGATAAGAATTAATGAGATTATTTACACCTTGTAAAACTTCAAGACTTTCGTCACAGACTTCGTGATCCCATCGAACTATAATTATAAAGTTAAATTATTTATCTCCTATTCAAAAAATAATAGCGAGCATAATAAAAAGAGAGACTGTATGAAAAGTCTAAAAAGGAAATTGCAATTAAATTTGGAATAATTATTTTATTAACCTTTATCGTTGCCTTTGTTAACAATGTAAACATGAAATCGATTAATGATAAAACGGAAGATATATTATCGAATAAGTTTATCTTTTATGTTAATGATGAACAATTGGCTTTTAATATCGCTCAAAGGATGCTGCCATCGAAGCAGCTAGTACCTCTTTTTATTGAACATTTTTCCATATTTAGGAGAAATCTATTTCTTTCAATCTCGGATTATGCGAAAATAATGATAATCGCCTTAAAGTTTCTTATTAAAGAGAGGTTATTCAAAATGTATTGGTGTAAAATCGCACGTACCGAGAAAGAGTTTAATGAAATTGCAAAATTAAATTATGAAACCTTCGTCGAAGAAATACCACAGCATGAAAGAAATCAAGACGGTCTTAGAGTTGATCCCTTTCATGAAGAAAATCTTTACATAATCGTGCTCAAAGATGAGGAACTAATTGGAATGATTGCCATTCGGGATAAGCGTCCGTTTTCTTTAGATAAGAAAATCGGACCAGTAGAGGGCTTTCTCACACAAGAAGCTTTAAGTGGAAAACTATGTGAAATTCGTCTCCTAGCTGTTAAAAAAGCCCACCGAAATGGAAGAGTCTTTTTTATGCTAACCGGTGCCCTTTCTGATTATGCCTATAAAAAAGGATATAGTGCAGCCGTCATTTCCGGTACTATCCGTGAAGAAAAATTATATCAGCAAATGGGATTTACTCCTTTTTCCCATGCTATCGGAGCAAATGATGCACAGTTTATTCCGATGGTCTTGACAAGGGAGCAATATGAAAATTCCCTTGCTGCAAGACTGAAACAAAAAAACTTTTCTTTTTTCCCTGGCCCTGTTAAACCAACAGCTGAAATTCAAAAGAGATTAGTAGATGAACCAATATCACATCGTTCATATGACTTTAGCGTTTCGATGAAAAATGTTAAAAAACAACTGCTTAATATGAGCAAGGCAAAATTTGTCCATTTATTATCCGGTAGTGGGACGCTTGCAAATGAAGCGATGATCGCCCAACTAAGCTTACTTTCAGGAAAGGGATTAATTATTACGAATGGAGCTTTCGGGGAACGGCTACAAGCTCAAGCAAAGAGATGGGACCTTTCTTATGACTGGATACAATTAAATTGGGGAGATAGCATAAACATTCAGGAAATCGGCTTAAGATTAGAAAAACATGATTATGAATGGCTATTAATAACTCATGGTGAAACCTCTACAGGAATGTTGAACGAATTGGATGCAATTCAAAGGCTCTGTCTTTCATATGATATTAAACTTTGTCTTGATTGCGTCAGTTCCTTTGGTTCATTTAAATTCTCGTTAGCTAATATTTATTTAGCAACAGCTGTAAGCGGAAAAGCACTTGGAGGAATTAGTGGGATTGCAATCGTCTTCTCTAATTATGAGATTTTAAGTTCCGAGCATCTTCCCTCCTATCTCGATTTAGGTTTATATGCAAATGGTCATATTCCTTTTACATATTCATCACAGTTACTAAAAAGCCTTGAGCAAGCTTTAACAGCTTATGATAATGATGAGCGATATAGATTATTAAAGAAACGCTATCAACTTCTTCTTAACGCTGAAAAAAATGAAAATCTATCCTTTTTAACTTCTAAAGGATATCCAATGATCGTGACTTTTAAAGGGATTGATAGCTGTCCGCAAATGGCTGATGATGCCGCACTTTCTGGATTCGATTTGCACTACACAAGCATGTACTTAGCTGAAAGAAACTGGGTACAGCTCTCGATTATTCAACCCGATTTCGAAAAAGCATGGAATAAATTCTACAAATGGTTCTTAAATTATAAGGCTTATCAAGAAAAACAAAATCATTAAAGCGGAAAAATTTCGGCATCCTAGTTCATAAGAAGTGGCTGGCTGATAAGTTCCTCATAAAAAGCAAGTGAAGAAAAACGAGTCGCTTTTTCTCACTTGCTTTTATGTTTTTTCAATTATCTTTTTCAGTTACGCTTCTTCAGGAAATTCCATTTCTAAATAAATAGGGCAATGATCACTGCCCATTACTTCTGAATAGATTTGTGCTGCCTTTATTAAGCTTTTAATCCGCTCAGACACGATAAAATAATCAATCCGCCACCCGATATTCCGCTCTCTAACTCTTGCCATATAGGACCACCAGGTGTAGGCCTCCTCTGCATTAGGGTAGATATATCGAAAAGAATCAACAAATCCTGAGTCAAGTAAAGTTGTCATTTTCCCTCGCTCTTCGATTGTAAAACCTGAGTTGCCATCATTCGATTTTGGATTTCGTAGATCGATTTCAGAATGAGCAACATTAAGGTCCCCACAATAAATAACAGGCTTTTCTTTGTCTAGCTGCAGAAGATAATTGCGCAGCTCTTCCTCCCACTCTAGTCGATAAGATAGACGTGCTAAATCTCTTTGTGAATTTGGCGTATAAATATTTACTAAATAAAAATTGGCAAATTCAAGGGTAATAATTCTACCTTCTTGTTCTGTATCCTTCTCTCCTACTCCATACTTTACAGAAAGAGGTTTCTTTTTCGTAAACACCGCTGTTCCAGAATAACCTTTTTTTAATGCGTAATTCCAATATTGCTCGTATCCTTCTAATTCAAGCTCAATCTGTCCTTCCTGAAGCTTCGATTCTTGGATACAAAAAATATCAGCATCGATTTCGTTAAAATAATCTAAAAAGCCTTTCTTCACACAGGCTCTAATCCCATTTACATTCCAAGAAACAAATTTCATTCTCTTTATCCCCTATCAAATTTAGCTAAATACTTATTCCTAGATTTTTATCGTTACTAGTATAATAAGCTCTAGATTACTAGAGTAACATAGCTAAGATTTTGTGTAAAAATTATTGTCGGATTATGCAGAACTAGTCCTTAATGATGAACAAATTCAACTGTGATAATGCTGCAAGACGAAAATTCACATTCTAAGTTATTCACTTTGTCATCTTTATTGAAAAATTTAATAAGATAACTATATAACAACAATGGTGGTGATCAAATGACAGTTGTAGCAACTCGAAGTTCTGATATTGATTTATTAGCAAGATTACTTAGAGCCGAAGCTGAAGGAGAAGGTAAGCAAGGGATGTTACTCGTTGGAAATGTCGGCATTAATCGGATTCGCGGAAATTGTTCCGACTTTAAAGGAATTAGAACTGTTCCACAAATGATTTTTCAACCACATGCATTTGAGGCAACGACGAAGGGGTATTTTTACCAAAGGGCAAGAGAGAGCGAAAGACAGTTAGCGCGTCGAGCGGTAAGAGGTGAAAGACATTGGCCAGCTAAATTTAGTTTGTGGTATTTTAGACCACCAGGTGATTGCCCGCCTACTTGGTATGATCAGCCTCTTGTAGCCCGTTTTAAGCTGCATTGCTTTTATGAACCGACAGCTGAAACTTGTGAAAATATTTATAATACGTTTTGATCATTTCTTTGCTTAATCAAAATGGTTTTCGATCATAAAAACCGTTTCGATTAAGTTTTTTATTTTTCTGCTGGATTTCGTCTTCTTTTGATAGCTTTTGTCACGTTGCAGGAAAAAGCAGTTGTCTCTCTTGAATATATTTAACAAAAGAAAATTGGCATCAAAAAGAAACACAAATTTGTTATTATTTTTTCCGAAAGGATTGGGGTAGAAATGGCAAGTCGAACTGTGAAAACATATACAATTAAAGAAGCTGCAAAAACATTAAACGTATCGGCAGGAACATTAAGGCAATGGGAAAAGGATCTAAAGGAGGTCCTTCTTATTCCTCGTTCGAATCAAGGTGCACGTTTTTATACGGACGATGAAATTAGCCTGCTTGAAACGATAAAACAAATGAAAGAGAAAAACTTAAGCAAGGAGATGATTCGCACATTATTAAAAGAACATTTCACGCTCAAAAAGGAAGCTGGCGAAGGAGAAACAATTAGTCTACCAAATAAGCTAAACATAAGTGATTTTATTAGCTCATTAGACATTTTAAAAGACCAATTCATTGATAAACTTAAAAGTGAAATTCAGACAACCATCCGAAAGGAATTACTGGATGAAGTAAAAAAGGAGATCTCCAAAGGCTCTGTTCATATTGTCAAAAATCTATCTGACTCCATCTATAAATCAACGGAAAAAACGAAGGCAGAAATCGACGAGCTGGAGGATCATATTCATGATTTATCAAATCGCATTGCAGATTCGTCAGAAGCAGCTGCAGAAGAATTTAAAACAATGATTCATTATATTTCTAGATCGGCAGAAGTAACCCATACCGAAATTAGTGGACTTATTCAAACATTAAATACTGACAGAGAAACTTATCTTGATTCCATTAATCAGGAGCGTGAGGAGTGTTGGAAGAATATCAATCGAAGAGAACTTATTTTCCAAGATTTAATCGTTCAGTTTCGTCAGACAGCAGCTACAGTAGAAAAGAAAAAAACTTGGTGGAAAATTTGGTAATTGCTTATTGCTGTATAACTTCAGTCTGAGTAAATATAATGAAAGGGAGTTCAGAAAGGAGAAGAAAGCTTGCGAAAATTATTCCTTTCATTATTTTTATTGTTAATCTTATTTATCTCTTGGCCCTTTATCGATAAGCAATTAGAAAAGACAAGCCTTAACCCCTATGTCCATCGCTTTAAAGCTGAATTGAACGAGATGAAAGAAAATCCAGCTGTTTCAACTGTCATTGATAAGGTTTTTAATACCTTTCATCAGCTTACGGATCTTAATGATAATCGTAAACTGGAAAAAGAGGAAAAAGAAGTAGAAAAACCTAATCTATCTATTCCGAATGAGCATGCTTTTTCCATTTATAATCTTGTTCTTGGTGAAAAAAGAGCAGCTGTTGAACAAAGGCTTGGCAAAGCTAAACGGACAACTGTTAATGAATATGGAGCAGAGTGGAATACCTACCATGAAAACTACCAGAACTTCATAATGGTATCTTATGATGAGAACAATGAAGTGGATGGCTTATTTACTAATCAAGATTTGATTGCTTCCTCTGTAGGGATTAATTGGGGGACGCCTAAAGAAAAAGTTATTGAACAATTAGGAGAGCCTTTAAAGCAAATAAAAAAAGGCATGCTGTTCTTCCAATTTCAAGAAAACAGCGACTATGATGTTTTTCATATCGATAATAGCTATTTAACTATTTTTTATGATAAACATAATCATAATCATGTCACTTCTATCCAGATTGTTAATGAGCTGTTGGAAGAAAATAAGGAGGATTTTTACACTAAAGCCTCTGTTGAACTAAAGGAGGGATTTGAATATCAATTATTTGATTTAACAAATGCAGATCGAGTAACTCATCACCTTCCTATCTTGCAATGGAATGAGCGTGTTAAGGAAACAGCCCGTGAACATAGTTTGGATATGGCTAAAAATAACTATTTCTCTCATACAAATTTGGAAGGACTATCCCCTTTCCAACGGATGGAAAATGATGGTGTTGCCTATTCCTTTGCTGGGGAAAATTTAGCATCTGGACAATTCAGCAGCATTTTTGCCCATGAAGGTTTAATGAACTCTTTAGGACATCGCGAAAATATTTTACGACCGGAATATCAATATTTAGGTGTCGGTGTTGCTTTTAATACGAAATCTCAACCGTATTATACCGAGAACTTTTTTGCGGAATAATATCGGACGAAATGGACACTTCCCACGTAAATGATCAGTTTATCCTTAAAAAATAATGCATTTTTTCACATATTGTAATAGAATAAAAAAGATCATTTATACTAAAAAGGGGAACTCTATTACATGCTAATTGATTTTATTACGATAATTAAAGCAATTATTCTCGGGCTTGTTGAAGGATTAACAGAATTTGCTCCAGTTTCATCAACTGGACATATGATCATAGTTGACGAAATGTGGCTTCATTCACAGGACTTTCTAGGAAAATCTACTGCTAATACATTTAAAGTCGTGATCCAGCTTGGTTCCGTTTTAGCTGCAGCAATCGTTTTTAAAGATCGTTTCTTTGATATGTTGGGACTTAAACGAATAAACAGAAATGCATCCATAAATGGGGGGCGCTTAAAGCTAACCCACGTTATTGTCGGTTTGATACCAGCTGGTATACTTGGTGTATTATTTGAAGATTACATTGATGATTATTTATTTTCTACGAAAACAGTATTAATCGGGTTAGTGATTGGGGCAGTCTTTATGATAATTGCTGATATTTTTGGCGGTAAACGACCAAAAGTAAACACGGTTGACCAAATTACTTATAAGCAAGCATTCTCGATCGGGCTTATTCAATGTTTCTCCCTTTGGCCTGGTTTCTCACGTTCAGGTTCAACCATTTCTGGAGGGGTATTGTTAGGACTTAGCCACCGGGCTGCCGCAGATTTCACCTTCATTATGGCTGTGCCAATTATGGCGGGAGCAAGCTTGATTTCGCTATTGAAAAACTGGCAATATTTCACATTAGATGCTCTACCGTTTTTCATCGTTGGCTTTATTAGCGCCTTTGTATTTGCCTTAATCTCCATTCGCTTCTTCTTAAAGCTAATTAATAAAATTAAACTCGTTCCGTTTGCTATCTACCGTATTATTCTAGCAATTGTTATTTATGTTTTATACTTTTAATAATCGACTTTTTTGCAAACAAATCCACCTCTATTAACATCGAGGTGGATTTGTTTTAGATCGATTTATATATTTTTATACCTTTTCTTTTCATTTAAATAATCCTTAAAGACTAAAACAGCAACAACAATAAAACTTAGACTAACAACTCGGAAGATCATCTCTAAACTGATCCATTCAGCTAAAATACCTAATACAAATGCGCTAACTCCAACACCAACGTCAAAACTGGAAAAAAAGGTTGCGTTGGCTGCGCCACTTTTTTCTACACTTACCTTTTGAACCGTCCATGTTTGTAAACAGGGCATAACCGTTCCATAACCTGCCCCAAATAAAATCGCTGCAATAATAAGATGAAGATCATTTGTCGCATAAGACAGCATAACAAGTGACAAAAATCCTAAAACAGCTGACATAATGATGATAGACCAAGGTCCTTTTTTGTCATACCATTTTCCGGTAAATGGACGTAGTAAAGTTGCGACAGTTGCATTGATAAGGAAGAATAGAAAAATATGATCTAATCCCTTTTGTTTTCCAAAAAGAACTAGAAATGTAATAATCGCTCCAAAACCAAGTGTTGTAATAACCGTTAGTAACGCTGGGAACGATACGTCTTTTTCAAAAATCATATCCAAAAATCGAAATGGTTGCTTCTCACGTTTTACAGGAGCAGGCGAATGTACAAATTGAAATGCAATGACTGCCAATAGACTGAGTATTACGGATGACCAAATTAAAATATCAAAGGAAAAAGAGTCATATATAAAGATACCTAAACTCGGTGCTATGATAGCCCCCACTGTTGTTGAAATAGAGAAATACCCCATTCCTTCTCCTAATCGTGTCTTAGGGATTAAATCGACTGCTAGTGTACTATTGGCTGTTGTTGATACACCCCATGCAATGCCATGAAAAAATCGTAATAATAGAAACAGCCATACGATATTGAGAAAAGGATAAATAAGTGTAATCATCATTAAAACTGCACTTGCACCAATGGCAAGACTTTTCCGTTGATTATCAATTAAATAGTATCCTACCAAAGGTCGGATTAGTACAGCGCCTATCGTAAATAACGTTGTCACTAAACCTACTTGAATGGTAGAAGCATTAAGACTTAACAAATAGGCTGGCAAAATAGGAAGCAACATTTCAAACCCAATAAAAACGAAAAAGTTGCTTATAAATGCAAAAAGAAATGATTTATTAAAGATTTTTTGATTGTTCATATTAAGATTCCTCGCTTCTAAATTTTTTTAACTTAGAAGCGTTTGGATCACTGAAACGTTTTTCAATTGCCTAAGATTTTTAGTCAATTGACTCACCCTCTCTATAACTCCTTAAAATTTGTCAAGATAAAAAAAGCATCTCACTCAGATTGCCTCGTTGTTTAAAAATAATAGGCATCCCATTTTATATAATAGCTATTAATTATTTGTTCCTCGATTATTCCGCATGCGCTTGCGCTTTTCTAATTTAACTCATCTACAAGCTTTTCTGCCAAACGGCGATAAAGGTTGCTCATATTTGCGAGCGCTGCTATCATGAGTACCTTTTCTAATTGGTTAGAGTCCTTATCATCCAGCTGCTCTACTTCTTCAATTACATTTTTTGATTTTCTTTCAATATCTTCATGAAAGTTTACTAAATTTTTCTCAGCAAGATGGAGAAAACTATTATACAATCGATCAATCTCAAAATCTTCTTTTATAATTTTTTCATTTACACCCGAAAGTGTTTCCTTAATATCATTAATTGAAAGTGCACCTTTTAATTGATAAATTAAACTGATTAAAATAAGATGTTCTTTCGAATATTTTTTATTTTTAATCGGGAAAAACAACTTTCCTTTCGCATAATTATTAATCATCGTTTTTGTTAAAACTTTCTCCTCATCATTCCGTTTCGAACTATTGTACTTATTTTCAAAAAGCTGAATGACTTGATCCATATATAGATCAATCTGCGGTAATTCTTCTAATGTAATTTGATTTTCGAGCTCAAGCCCTTTTATTAGTTGAGTCAAGTTTTCCATTTATATCCCTCTAAAAAGTAATTAATCCATACGATCATTTTACTTGAAAAAAAGTTTAATGTAAATATTGACTACCTGTCGTAATGGGTATATCATAATAAGTAGTTATCGAAACTACATACTTTTTCTAGGAGGTAATGTTATGACATCTTACATTCGGGAGCCTATTAACGGGCTAACTCATTTAGCTGGAGCCATTCTTTCCTTTATCGGACTGCTTGCTCTTGTCATTAAAGCATCAATTACGCATAATTCTGCACTTGTCATTACAGCCGTCATTATTTTCGGCATTAGTATGATTCTCCTTTATTCTGCTTCAGCAACATACCATATGGTGATTGCAAAGGATAAGGTCATTGCCTTCTTGAGAAAACTTGATCATTCAATGATTTTCGTTTTAATTGCTGGTTCGTACACACCCTTCTGTCTTATTACGCTAAAGGGAGTAACCGGTTGGGTTATTTTTGCAATCGTAACAGCAGTCGCAATCTCGGGTATTCTTTTTAAAATGATTTGGTTTAGCTGCCCTAGATGGCTTTCAACGGCTCTCTATATCGCAATGGGCTGGATTATCATTTTCGCCTTTTCCCCACTTTCAGAAGCTTTAAGCCAAACGGGTCTTTTCTTATTAATCCTTGGCGGAGTCTTCTATACGATTGGCGGGGTTATCTATGCTATTAAACCAAAATTTTTAGAGTTTAAGCATCTTGGCTTCCATGAAATTTTCCATATTTTCATTATGCTCGGAAGCATTGCTCATTTCCAATGCGTCTTCCTTTATGTCATTTAAGAGCTGAACGGGGATACGCTTCATTAAAAAAGTAATCCCCTACTGGGGAATCGATATTTTCCACAATGAAAAAAGCGAATCCATTCATTGCATGACGGATTCGCTTTTTTCTATTTTAGAAACATCTTCACTTTCTTTAAGGCATTTTTTGTCGTTGGATACCTAAAGGGCAAATCAAATAATGTCGTTTGCTTCAAAACGCTTTTTATATGTGAGAAAACATCAAAGCTTCCCTTTCCGTGATACGCGCCGATCCCACTTTCACCAACACCGCCAAACGGCAAATATGGAGAACTGAGATGATAAACAGTATCATTAATACAACCACCACCAAATGAAATCCCATTTAAAATCATTTGTTGAACCCCTTCACTTTCGGAGAAAAGATATAAAGCAAGTGGTTTTGGTTTCTGATTAATTGCATTGATTAATTCAGGCAACTCCTTATAATCAAGAACAGGAAGAATCGGACCAAAAATCTCTTCCTGCATGATTTGATCATCCCAGCTAATCTTATCTAAAATTGTCGGTTCAATCACTAGAGTGCTCGAATCCGTTCTCCCACCGTAAATCGTTTGTTCATTTTCAAGGAAGGAATTTAGTCGCTTAAAATGTTTTTCATTAACAATTTTTGTGAATCCATCCGATGAATGGACATCCTCACTATAAAGTTCCGTAATCGCTTTCTTTAATTCTTGCAGAAACGGCTCCTTCACCTGCTGATGAACATATACATAATCGGGTGCAACACATGTTTGACCTGCATTAATATATTTCCCCCACGCGATTCTCTTGGCTGCTAATTTTAAATTAGCATCCTCATGGACAATACAAGGGCTTTTCCCACCTAATTCTAATGTTACTGGAGTTAATGTTTTGGCTGCTGCCTCCATTACTACCTTCCCTACTTGCACACTTCCTGTGAAAAAAATATAGTCGAATTTTTCTTCCAGCAATGCCGTACTTGTATCCACCCCACCTTCAATAACCTTTATATAATCATCGGGAAAGTTTTCGTTGAATAATTTAGTTAGAATGGCCGATGTATGTGGAGTTAATTCTGATGGTTTTAAAATGGCACAATTCCCTGCTGCAATCGCACCAATTATGGGTGCTACTGCTAATTGAAAAGGATAATTCCATGGAGCGATAATAAGCGCGACACCGTAAGGCTCTGGATAAAGATAGCCTTTTGCACCAAATGTGGCTAATGTTGATTTCACTCTTTTTACTTTTGTCCATTTATGTAAATGTTTTAATGTAAAACTAATTTCTGCTTGAACGATTCCTATTTCCGTTAAATACGTATCAAAATTACTTTTATTCAAATCTGCCTTTAATGCATCCATAATATCTTGCTCAAAAGCTTGAATTAAACTTTGTAGTCGCTTTAATGCATCAAGCCGATAGGCTAATTCCTTCGTTTTCCCTTGCGAAAAGAATTCCCTTTGTTTCTGGATTACTTCGCTGACATTCTCCATCTACTTTATTGCCCCCTTTTTTGCAGCATTTTCTTCTCATTATTTTACCATCTAATCCATTGATTTTTCTAATTTCCACTTCTTTTTTAAAAGGAATAGCCCATCGATTCATTGAATATTTAATAAACAGAGGGGAGGTATTTTAA
>JAEWDX010000233.1 GCA_023389895.1 Bacillota bacterium | reverse complement strand
GGCTATGAGTTTACTCATCTTTACTCCCTCCACTCTCCTTATTTCCATTATATCAAGCCTTATTCATACTTATTTGGAGAAAATATGACGAAGAAATAAATATAAAGTGGAAAAATATTCCTATATTAAATGATACTGAAGAATTATCCTGGATGAAAGCTACTACTTATGTTATTAAGTATACTAATTCTAGTGGGAAAGCTACGGAAAAATATCGTTTTAAACATGATTTCACTTGGAAAACAGATCCGTTGTTTACATTAACTGATGGAGTGGCTATCACTTTTTCACCATATTTTACTTACACTGCAAATACCGAATATTTCAGGTATACCTATGATCGCTATTGGACTAACTATGTTGACACAAAAAATGTAACAAAAACTACTGCTGATAAGAAAGCGGTATCTACGGGAATCGGTTTTAAATATGATATTTTAGGCAGTGATAGTAACTATACGGTAAAAAATAATAGAGGTACTATGTATTTTGATGCTCAATTAGCAAATACAAATTGTCTACTTGACACATGGGGAATTTGGCTTGGAAAGTCATCCAAAGAAACAGATGAAAACCTTATTACATTCCTTGAATATCATAATAAATTATGTCGTGATGGAACCTAACCATTTGTTTTAAACAAACTGGGGCTATACTTAGATAAGTCAAAGAAAAAAGCTGTTTCCTTATCGTATAGGAATTCGACTTTTATATGTTTAAATTTGCTTAGCGTACAAAATTTCCGAAATGTTGGCGGTAGCTTTCTTCATCGATTGAGTCACTACTTCAATTAAGTTCCAATCGGCTCAATAGCAGCATCTATCACTAGATAAGAGGAACATATTTATAATTGAGTTTTATCCTTTAAAGCTTTTTCTTTCGTCTCCCAGCATTCAATTCCATCTAAGCCTGGGATTGTGTCTGCATAAAAGACTGGATCTTTTCCTTCTTTACGTTGTTTTTTGTAATCCTTTAAGGCGGCGAAAGCTATTTTTCCAAGCATAGCAATAGCGACTAAGTTAATTAACGCCATGATACCCATAAAGAGATCGGCAAGCGTCCAAACAATTTCTACTTTCACTAATGCACCGAAAAAAACCATTCCAACAACAATTATGCGATATATAAATAAAGCAATAGGACTGTTTTTAATAAATTCAAGATTTGTTTCACCGTAATAATAATTACCGATTACCGATGTAAATGCAAACAAGAATATTGCTACTGCCACAAATGTCGGAGCCCAAGAACCTACATGAGCACTTAATGCAGCTTGAGTTAGCTCAATCCCTGTTAGCCCACTTGTTGAAAAGTCGCTATATAGGAGAATGATGAAAGCAGTTGCTGAACAAATGATGATTGTATCGAAAAATACACCTAAAGTTTGGATGAGACCTTGTTTAACTGGATGACTAACAGATGCAGTTGCCGCAGCATTAGGAGCACTCCCCATACCAGCCTCATTCGAAAACAGTCCTCTTTTAATTCCCATCATTACAGCAGCACCGAACGTTCCACCAATAACTTGGTCTAATCCAAATGCTCCTTTTACAATCATAGTAAAGATTCTTGGAGTTTCAGTTATATTCATAAATACAACGATTAGGGCAACAGTTAAATAGATGATGGCCATAATTGGAACAACTATTTGTGATACAGTAACAATCCGTTTCAAACCTCCAAAAATGATCACAGCTGTGAGAATCGCTAACACGATACCCATCAAAGAACGATCTATTCCGAATGCTTCTTTAAAAGCAATAGAAATCGTATTAGATTGCACGGAATTAAAGATAAAACCGAAGCAGAACGTAATAATAATGGCAAAGACAATTCCCATCCAACGTTTTTTCAACCCTTTTTCCATATAGTAAGCAGGCCCACCACGGAAACCATCTTTATCCTTAACTTTATAAATCTGTGCAAGCGTACTCTCAATAAGACTTGTAGCTCCTCCTAAAGAGGCAATTAGCCACATCCAAAAAATTGCTCCTGGACCACCAGCAGCGACAGCAGTAGCAACACCAGCGATGTTTCCAGTACCTACACGCGATGCTGCACTAATACAGAAAGCCTGAAAAGATGAGATCCCTTTCTTCCCATCCTCTGTTACAATGGAGGGCTCTCCAATAATTCTAAGCATCTCTCTGAAATAACGGAACTGAACAAATTTAGTCTTGAAGCTGAAATATAAACCAACGATAACCAATGATGCGATGACAAAATACAACCAAATGAAATCACTTAATTTACCAATTATAGATTCAATCCCCTGTAAAATCACTTCCATACTATTCCTCCCTTGATGTTAAGTTGCTTCTTTGCTGAATTTATTATGCTGTATTAAAAAATCTTATTTAAACAATCTATCAAAATAATAATTATTAGACAAGTCACTAATGTTACATTAATTAAAAACCACTATTAAAAACACTTAAAATAATCATTTTTATTATTTTGTGCAAAGAAATTAACTACTCTAAAAAACTCTGAAGCTTTAAGCCCCAGAGTTTAGTTTACAGCCTTCGTTCCAACTTATAGTTGGTTCCCTTGCTGTATTTGCTGATTATTTGAATTACCGTTCCATCCTCTTCCTTGTCCCATTCCTTTTTTTCCGCCCTGGCCATTCATTGGACCAACAGTATTACGTTGAATGGCTACCTCTATATTTGATTCCATCTGATCCAGCATGGCATCCATTCGTTCTTGAGTAATCTTTCCGTTCTTTACTAGCTGCTCAAGCTCCGATTTTCTAGCCTGAAGTAAATCAGCGACGAGATTGTCTTCATTAACTCCTTTTTCCTTTGCAAGATCAGCGACCGATTTCCCTTCCACCCGTGCAGACCTTAATTCATCCATTGTCATTCCAAGTGCTTTCGCTATCTGCTCTGACATAGAACCAGCAAACTGTTTACCCATTCCAGCCACTCCTCTAGTTTCTCCAGATATAGGACAATAGCTATTCAGCCTTTCTTGATCAACATTTTTCTGAACAGCTGTTTGGGAAGGAGTTAGCGGATAGACAGCTTCTTTATTAATTGTTGTTGCCGTTGACTCAGTAATAGGTGTTAGCATCGCTCCTAATGAGAATGCACCAACAAAAGCAGCTCCTCCTAATAGAAATCTCCATCTCATTTTCTTCCACTTCCTTTTTAAGTGTATTTCTATCATTCAACCACATCTTACCGAAGAACCTTTCAGAACCTTATTTGAAAATGTCAAGATAATGTTAAGATTGTTCAGCAGTACTTTATCCCGCATTAACGGGCTGGAAAACCCCCACTGATTGAAGTTTCACTTTATTTAAAATTCAAGCTCATCCTATTCATAAGTAACTGTAAGTTCATCTTCAAGCTCGCTTGTTCGTTTGTACTTTGTATCTTGATCCCATTGAAAATAATCTGCCATATAATTAATGACAGGCTCTTTATATGCTTTTACAAGATCGATATTAAATAGAATTGCTCCTATTCGCCGTAAGAGGAAATCAATAGGGGTGGCGACCATTTCTGCTTCTAAAGCATAATGCAGCTTTGCAAAAAGTGTTTTCGGCAAGCCGCTATTTTCCAAGGCTACTGTATTCCTTGAGAGCATTTGAAAAATATAAGGCACATTTGAACCGTATAAGGCAGCTAATTCTTTCGCTTCATCAGATGTTAGCCCAATCCGCTGACCTATTTTCATTTGCTCATCGATATAGCTTTGAAGTTTTTCTGAACCACCGACATCCCCACCGGAGATAGGTAATTGTCGTGTTTGGCAGCCTTTGAAGTTTAGATTTTTTTCTTCTTTTAATTTACCAGCGACTAAATCAACAATCGTTTCAGCCATTTTTCGGTATCCCGTTAATTTACCGCCTGCAATGGTGATCAACCCTGATTTCGATTGCCAAATTTCATCCTTTCGGGAAATTTCCGATGGGTCCTTTCCTTCCTCCCAAATTAAAGGACGAACTCCTGCCCAGCTCGACTCAATATCATCTTTAGTGATTCTCACTTCTGGAAACATATAATGAATGGCTGAAATAAGATAATCACGATCTTCTATCGTCATCCTTGGACTAATAGGGTCATGTTCATAAAAAGTATCCGTTGTTCCAACATAGGTTTTTCCATTTCGAGGAATGGCAAATATCATTCGTTTATCTGGCGTATCAAAATACACAGCTTGTTTAAGAGGGAATCGTAAGCCATCTATAACTAAATGAACTCCCTTCGTTAGCTTTAATGATTTCCCTTCATTAGAGCCGTCCATATTCCGAATTGAATCGACCCATGGACCTGTTGCATTTACTATTTTTTCGGCTGTTATGTTGAACTTCTTTCCTGTTAATTGATCGCAAACGATGACACCCACAAGCTGACCATTTTCATAGAGAAGCTCACTGGCCTCCGCATAATTTAACGCAATCACACCATTCTCTACCGCTTTTTTGATTACTTCTATTGTAAGCCTAGCATCATCGGTGCGATATTCGACATAATAGCCACCACCTTTTAAACCCGTTTTCTTTAATAACGGCTCCTTTTGCGTAGTTTCCTTGGCGGTTAGCATTATTCTCCGCTCCACTTTGTTCACACCAGCTAAAAAATCATATAGCCGTAGCCCAATAGATGTACTAATTTTCCCAAAAGTCCCACCCTCATGAAGAGGTAAAAGCATCCATTCAGGTGTTGTCACATGCGGGCCATTTTCATAGACTATCGCTCTTTCTTTCCCTACTTCCGCAACCATTTTTACTTCGAGTTGTTTTAAGTAGCGCAACCCGCCATGAATAAGCTTCGTCGAGCGACTTGAAGTACCAGCAGCAAAATCCTGCATTTCAATTAATGCTGTTTTCATTCCCCTCGTTGCTGCATCAAGAGCAATACCTGCACCTGTAATTCCACCGCCAATGATTAATAAATCATAGTGAGTCGTGTTTAATTGTTTTATGAAATCAGCACGATTTGTATTTGAGAAATTCATTCTATCTCTCCATTTCATAAGAAAGCGGAAGCATCCTATTATTAACTTATATGATGGATCAATTTTCATTTCTATTATGATTCATGTATTCCTATTTAAAAATCATTGTTGCATTAACCGCTTTCTTCCATCCATCATATAGCTTCGTGCGGGTTTCTTCATCCATAACTGGCTTAAATGACCGGTCAATCGCCCACTGTGTGCGAATTTCATCTTGACTTTGCCAATAACCGACCGCAAGACCAGCTAGATAAGCAGCGCCTAGTGCTGTCGTTTCACTAATAACCGGTCTTTCAACAGGTACGTTTAAAAGATCGCTTTGAAAAGCCATGAGAAAATTATTATGAACAGCACCGCCATCAACTCGCAATGTCTTTAATTCAATTCCCGAATCAGCCTCCATCGCAGAAAGGACATCCTTTGTCTGATAAGCAAGTGATTCTAACGTTGCTCTCACGAAGTGCTCCTTTGCTGTTCCTCTCGTCAGACCAAAGATCGCCCCTCTTACATCACTATCCCAGTAAGGAGTGCCTAGACCTACGAAGGCAGGTACGACATATACTCCATCCGTCGATTCAACTTTATTCGCGTAATCTTCACTATCTTTCGCATGCTTCAGCATTCTTAATCCGTCACGCAGCCACTGGATCGCAGAACCCGCTACGAAAATGCTCCCTTCTAATGCATATTCAATTTTTCCATCAATACCCCAGGCAATCGTTGTTAATAGGCCATTTTTTGAACGAACAGCTTGATCACCTGTATTCATCAGCATGAAGCAGCCAGTACCGTACGTGTTTTTCGCCATTCCTTTTTCAAAGCATGCTTGACCGAATAATGCCGCCTGCTGATCACCTGCAGCGCCTGCAATTGGAACTTCACGACCAAAGAAGTGATCCTCTACCGTTTTCGCATAAACTTCAGAGGAAGGGCGTACTTCGGGGAGCATTGATTTCGGTATGTTCAATATTTCTAACAGATCATCATCCCACTTTAAATCATAAATATTAAATAATAAAGTCCGTGAGGCATTAGAATAATCCGTTACATGGGCTTTGCCACCAGAAAGCTTCCAAATTAACCATGTATCAATCGTACCAAATAATAACTTCCCCTCTTCCGCTTTTTCCCTCGCCCCGTCCACATAATCTAAAATCCACTTTACTTTTGTTCCAGAGAAATAAGAATCAATTAACAGGCCTGTTTTTTCGCGAAAAAGGTCATTATAGCCCTTTGCCCTTAAATCCTCACATATTTCATTTGTCTGTCTGGATTGCCACACAATCGCATGATAGATAGGAATTCCTGTTTCCTTATCCCAGACAACTGTTGTTTCCCGCTGATTCGTAATTCCTATTCCTTCAATTTGTTCAGGCTTTACCCCAGATTCGGATAGAATGCTAGCAATAACAGCAAGGATCGAGCCCCAAATTTCATTCGCATTATGCTCCACCCAACCAGGCTTCGGAAAATGCTGCGTAAATTCCTGTTGTGCAATATGGACGATTTTACCGTTTTTATTAAAAAGAATCGCCCTTGAACTTGTAGTTCCTTGATCTAAGGACATCATATACTTATCCATATTTCCCCTCCTGCGCTCCAGCTTTTTAATAACCAACGACTTTAGTTGAGCGTATCTCTTTTCTTTATTTTTGACTAGGGATAAACGTAAAAATCACTGCGGCAAAATACATTTCTCAAACGTTCAAACACGTTTCAATACTAAAAAGGAGGTCTACAGCAGGATAAACCTCTCTTAAAGGTTAAACTGTGTAAATCTCCTTAGCTCCATCACATTTTATTCATTTGTTCGTTGAAGTATACGAGTATTTGAAAATGAATGATGTTAAATCATGATAAGAATATTGAATTGACAAGCCTTTTGGATTAATCTTCCTCTTTTTGCGTTTTAACAACTAAAACATCGCAATGAGCAGAACGGACGATATTTTCAGAAACACTGCCAATCAGCAGATGCTCAACAGCACTTAATCCTGTTTTGCCACAAATAATCAAGTCGGCCTTTATTTTTTTCTCGGCTTTCTTGGTAATATCTACTTTTGGAGAACCAAATTCTAGTAATGTACTTACATTTTGGAGACCAGCATCTTTAGCCATTTGTAAATAGCTCTCTAGTAGCCCATGGCCTATCTTTTCTCCTCTTTCATGAATTGATGCCGCATCAGATGGATACACCCTTATTTCATGAATATATACAATATGTAGCATCGCATTATTACGCTTTGTCACTTCAATTGCTTTTTTTAATGCTTGCTTTGATTCTTCTGAACCATCTATTGCGACGAGAATATTTTTATACGTTAAACTCATGTTCATCCCCTCCTATGATAGATTTTAACCAATTTTGGGAAAATTGGAATCTTTTTTTATAAAAGTTATCGAAAACTTCATTTTTTTAAAGTGGAGGAACTTATAAGATGTGCGAATATTCCAGTTCTATCATCATTTAGCGCACACTAAAAAAGCGCCAAACGTGATTCATCACAATTGGCGCTTACTCATTTATTTTTTATTTTTTTTCACTTTTTTTGATAATCTACCTAATGCAAATGCTCCTGCTGCAACACCGATAACCGTATTTGTCTTTTTATTAAATACTTGCTTCACAACAAGATTTAAGTTTTGCGGTCTTTCTGCAAGACGGCGCATGAAATATCCATACCAGTCTTTTCCAAAAGGAACATACGTACAGAAATTATACCCTTCACGAGCTAATTGAAACTGCATCTCTTTTCTGAAGCCATAAAGCATTTGAAATTCAAATTTTTCATATGGAATATCATTCTGCTTCACAAATTCCTTCACATGATTAATAATATCATGGTCATGTGTAGCAATAGAAGTGAATTTTCCATTTAGTAAATGCCATTCGATTAGTCGAATATAGTTATCATCAATATCCTTCTTATCCTGATATGCATAATCTTCCGGCTCTTTATAGGCACCTTTTACAACGCGTAGACGATAATTTTTGTATTTCTGAATATCTTCTTCCGCACGGTAAAAATAAGATTGAATAACAGTACCAATATTATCATAATGCTTTGAAAGAGCATCAAGCAGATCGAAGGAAGGCTGTAAGTGACCATAGTCCTCCATATCAAAATTAACAAAAATATCATAGCTATCCGCTTTTGCGACAATTTCTTCTAAATTTTCCAAACAGAAATCAAAGTCAATATCTAATCCTAGTTGTGTCGGTTTTAATGAAATATGCGCATCCACTTTGTTTACATGGATCGCTTCAATCACTTTAAGGATTTGTTCCTTCGCTTCAGTTGCTTCTTCTTTTTTGAAGACAAATTCTCCTAAATTATCAACGGTACATGAAATTCCCTGGGCATTTAGTTCTTTAATACTTTGAATCGTTTCTGCTATATTTGTTCCTGCAACAACATTCTGTGCACCAAGCTTTAAACCATACTTTTTCGCTGCACTATTAAGAAATTGGTTTTGAGAAAGGCCGATAAATAAATCTCTCAACATAACAAAAACCCCTAACTATTATTTTTTCAAAATAATTATAACATATATCATTTTTATTATGATACAACAGTGCGTAAAATAGCAATGACTATATTCATAAATGCATTTAATCATTTAGCTCATCATAAAACTACGTTAGTAATCGTATCAATAAAGCAAACCGCCTGTGGTATACGTTTAAATAATTACTCATAAGTATGAGCGACTATTTTCCCGCTTCCCCACAGGCGATCTCTACATATTTATTTTACAGTATCTTTCTTCAAAGCAATCATCTTTTCAAGAAACGAAATGGCTTTCCATACTTGTACCGATGTAACTTGGCCGATCGGCATAACATGAATAGATTCTTCCGGTGCTGTTGATTTCTCTGCCATTTTTTTAATTAAAGTGTCACTAACATTTGAAATACCTAACTCAGCTAAGGAAGTCGGCAAGCCAAGCTGGCGATAGAATGAAAACAGTTTATCTATCTCTTCTAGCTTTTCTTCTAAGACAAGCTGAACAAGAATTCCATACGCAACTTTTTCCCCATGTAAGGCGTGATGTGTTTCTTCGATAATTGTTAATCCATTATGAATGGAATGCGCTCCTGCAATTCTGCCATAATGATCGCCAAAGCCACCGACCATCCCTCCAAGAACGATAATCGTTTCAACTAATTTTAGGAAATCATCATTTAAATTTCCTGATTGCACAGCCTTTAACGCTTCTGTTGAATGTGCAAGCAGCAAGTCCTTACATTGGCTAGCCGTATAATGAGAGATTTGCAAAGGGATAGATTTATTCACTAAATGCTCCATTTGCACATCTGCTTCATACCATTTCGCAAGTGTATCTCCAATGCCAGCGATCAACATATTGATAGGTGCCTGTAGAAGAATTCTTGGCTCAATTAGAACTAAGCTAGGACTAACTGGATAAATATCAAATCGTGAAAACGTTCCATGTTCATCATAAATCACACTAACAGGTGTCCATGGAGAACAATTAGATGAAAGGGTGGGGA
>JAEWDX010000219.1 GCA_023389895.1 Bacillota bacterium | reverse complement strand
GAACGGGGGCGCTCGAAATTATTCTTACAACTTTTATTGTAAATATTAGACATTTTCTCATGTCAACCGTTCTTAATGAAAGAAGTGAGAAAGAGCATCTTTTTTATAAATTACTTTATTCTTTCGGTATTACAGATGAGTCATTTTCTGTTGCGACAATGAAGGATGGAGAAGTAACAAAAGGTTTTATGTTTGGGCTTAATGGTATTTCTTATGTAAGCTGGGTCGTTTTCACTGGTCTAGGATTTGCGCTTGGTTCAGGTTTACCGCAAATTTTACAGGAAAGTATGTCCATTGCTTTATATGCGATGTTTATCGGCCTATTAGTCCCTTCGTTGAAAAAAAGCATGAAAGTCGTTTTTTTAGCTGTATTAGCTGCTAGTTTTAATTCCGTTTTCACTTTGACAAATACCCTTTCAACCGGTTGGGCGATTGTCACTGCGACATTACTGTCTTCTGTTATTATTGAAGTATTTGAAGGGTTTAAACAGAGGGGGAAGGGAAATGAATAATCATATTATTTGGCTGATTATCGGGATGAGTGTCGTTACTTATCTTCCAAGGATGCTGCCATTTATTCTTTTTAAAGGGAAGGAATTGCCCCCGTTTCTTCAAGGAGTATTAAGAAATGTTCCTTCGGCTACATTAGGGGCTCTTATTTTTCCAGGTGTTTTTTTGATTAATGAGGATGTTTGGTTTGGATTATTAGGTGCTGCCGTAGCATTCGTTGCCGCCTATTTAGGATTAAATGTTATTGTCGTTGTATTAGGCTCTATTGCTGTACTATCTGTATATTCCCTAATTATATAGTAACTGTTTAGAAAAGCCGTCTCGTCATTGAACCGGTTTTTTTAAAAGAAAATGGTGATGAGATAGGGTATCCATTTATAGTATGAACTCAATCAGGATAATATAGTGAAGAAATAGTTCTAAATATTGATTTTGCAACTAAACTAACTATTGAAGGGTTGTCTAAAGGGGGGAGAAAAAGATGGCGAGGAAAATAGGCTTATACGGAGTGCTTGCTTATTGTTTATATGGATTATTTTTTTATTGGTACTTATTTTACTTTGCCGATACAAGCTTGCCGTTTGAGTATGAGGGAACTAGCGCAGATCCTGTGACATTTCTCAATGCGCGACAGCTCATGCTGAGTGAAGACTATTCAAAGATAAGAAATATATTATTTTTCTTGTCAACGCCATTTGAATGGCTTTTTTACTTGTTTATTCTTTTGCTTGGCCTTTCAAACACATTTAAAAAATGGGCTGAGCATACAACGAAATTTAAGTTTTTCCAAACAGCTATTTATTTAATTTGGCTATCAATTTTAGCTTTTATTGCCACTTTTCCATTAAGCTATATTAGCTATTATTTTTCGAAATCGTATCATATTTCAACTCAAACCTTTGCAGGCTGGATGAAGGATGAATTGATTGATTTTTGGATTAACTATGGAATAATGCTCATCATTGTTACTGTTCTATATTGGCTTATTCAAAAAAGTCGCAAGCGCTGGTGGCTTTATGCTTGGTTTTTATCAATCCCCTTTACATTATTTATGATGTTTCTCCAGCCAGTTGTGATCGATCCTTTGTACAATGATTTCTATCCATTGAAAAATAAAGAGCTTGAAGCAAAAATTTTAGCAATGGCAGATAAAGCGAATATCCCAGCTGAGCATGTATTTGAAGTGAACATGTCCGAAAAGACTAATGCTCTTAACGCGTATGTAAATGGGATTGGTGCAAATTCAAGAATTGTCCTTTGGGACACGACTTTAAATCGATTAACGGATGAGCAAATTTTATTCATCATGGCACATGAAATGGGGCATTATGTTGAGAAACATATTTATTTTGGCATCACTGGCTATTTGCTGTTATCACTCATTGGTCTTTATCTAACTGCGAAGATAATGAAGTATGTTGTTGGCAAATGGGGAACGGCATTAAAACTTTCAACCGTTCACGATATTCGTTCATTGCCTTTATTTCTTCTCATCATCTCAATGCTTTTGTTTATTTCAAGCCCATTATCTAATTTTGTTTCGCGTTATCAAGAATCGCGAGCTGATCAATATGCGATTGAAATGACAAAAAATGCAGGATCAGGAATTGAAACATTTCAAGAGCTAACTCGTGCTGGCTTAAGTCAAGTTAACCCTCCTTTTCTCGTGAAAATATTTCGTTATGGACACCCAACCATGCTTGAACGCATCACAAGATTGGAAGAACACGAAATTAAAAATCAATCATTGCATGGTAAGTAGGAAAGAAGGGGAGCAAAAGAAATAATGTGAATGATGAATGAAAAAAGGGCGTCCAACATTTTGGACGCTCTTTTTGAGAAAGAATATGCGTGGACGCTTGCTTTATTTCTAAGTGCCAAAACGCTGCATTAAATCTCTATACTGATGCGATAAATGTTGAAAAGCTGCCCTATTTCCCTCATCAATTGCAGTATCAATCTTCCTTAATAAATCCTCCTTTTCAACATTCATGATAATTTCTGCGAGCAACATATCGATGTAAAGCTCCAATACATACGTTTCTTTACGTTTCTTTCTCTTCATTGCCCCTTTCTTCATTAGCTCCGTGTATGATTTTTCATTCATAAAAATCACCCCAATACTTTTTATTAGTATATGGGGTTTTCAATAATTATTAACTTAATTTTCAAAAAATAATAATCGATATTCTTTCTGTGAATTGTGAACAAATTTCGAACTCTACTAATAAATCGGAATATTTCGACATAGATCTGCTATGATGAAGTGGCAGTTAATCGGTAAAGGAGATGAAATGATGAGTAATTCGCCAAAAGCCCCATTCATTGAAGAATATGAGATCAATCCGAATACAATGCTCATTATGCCTATTCAGTATGGTAGTAAAGTTTATTCACAGGTTTGGGAGTTTGACGATATAATTGTATCCCCATTTAGGCCTATTGATATTATTCGCACGAGCTGTAAATACTTTGGTTCTAGCTATGAAGGTCGGAAAGAAGGGACAGCACAACTAACTGGTATAACCCACAAAGCACCAATAACAATTGACCCCACAAACTTCATTTATTTTTTTCCAACAACTTCAGCTAGTAATCCTAAATGCATTTGGCTTTCATTTGAGCATATTTATCTTCATCGAAAAGCTGGTGCAAAAAACACGGAAGTCATTTTTAAGAACAAACAGCAACTTACGATTCCAATTTCTTATAATTCCCTTAATAATCAATTATTAAGAACAGCTTTGCTAAAAAATACGTTAGTTAGCAGAATTGAAGATTCGGAGAGAAAATCGATTTATTTGATTAATGGCAGAAGAAATACACATGTTGCCGAAAGGATACCATACATCAAAAGAAGCGCCGATTAGATGATCGGAAGATTTCTTCTTTTCGAGAGGACGTGGCGTTTTTGGAGTTTGACTTATGGCAGCTTCTGCACTTGCATGCTCTTGGCGTCGGAAAATCCCAACTGATTAAATTTATTTAGAGAATGCCGTTCAAATAAATAAAATTCCATTAGTTCTTGAACTTTGTTGCGAATGCGGGGATTGAAGTAGTTATGTTTCTCCTTATTCTCATTTTGAAGAAACAAAAACATTGTGAATGCTTCGTCACGCTTCACTTCCTGCACTTTTAAATTGTTTGTATCCATGTAGTGTTTAACATCTGCAAGCTCTGCTTGAATAAAATTCATTGTTTCCTCAATTAATTGTAAATATGGTTGTTTAAGCTTAAAAGGGCTTTTCTGGATAACAATTAAATCGCGCTTGAAAATTGTCAATAACATCGGTAAATAGATCGCTTTCTCCATGATATTTCGATTCTTCTCAGAAATCTTTGACATAAATCCCTCCTCCTTTTTTAAAAAACAAGAACATGGGTTCTATTTTTATTTTATCTATAAGTTTCTCCATTTGCAAGGCTTTGCATGTTCGAACATTAAAATAAATTTTTTCCAATTAGAAAGGAAAATTATTTCTAGTGTCGAAATAAATAATGGAGAAATTAAAAAAAGGGTGAGGAAGATGACGGGAAAACGTAGAATAAAAGCAGAGGACCTTTACAATTTAAAATCGGTAACGGATCCACAGCTTGCAGCAAATGGGAAGGATTGTCTGTTTGTTGAAACAGTCATGCTTGAGAAAGAGAATACATATGCAGCTAATTTGTATTATTTAGATATTGAAAATAAAACAAAGCCAGTACAATGGACGTTTGGTGAGCACCGCAATCATTCTCCTCGTTGGTCACCTAATGGAGAAATCATCGCCTTTGTTTCTAATCGAACTGGGAAAAATCAAATTTATGTTATGAATAGAGGTGGAGGAGAGGCGAAGCAAGTAACCCATTGTTTATCTGGAGCGTTGAACCCTGTTTGGTCGCCCGATGGACTGAGAATCGCCTTTAATACTGCTCTAAAGGAAGACGGCGATCTATTGCTTGAAGAAAAGGGCGAAGAGAAAAAGGAGAAAAAACTAGAACCGCTTGAAGTTGATAAAATGAAGTATAAATCTGATGACTCAGGTTTTTGGGATGGAAAATACACTCATATTGCGATCGTTCACATTGATACAGAAGAAATTAAGCTGTTGACTTCAGGAGAGCATGATTATAAATTGCAGAGCTGGTCTCCTAATGGAGAAAAGATTGCTCTTACAGCAAATTTAAGTGAGGAGAAAGACTTTTCATTTATAAATGATGTCTATTTATTAGATGTAACATCAAAGGAAGTACAAAATATTACAAATGGAACAGGTGTTTTTGGAGATGTGACCTGGTCACCTGACGGAAATTATTTAGGCATGTTCGGACATGAACGAGAATACGAAAACGCAACATTAACGAAGCTTTGGCTTTATCAATTTTCGTCACAACAGCTTTCATCTGTAACAGCTGATTCCAATCTTCTTGTTGGCGATTATGCAATCGGTGACTTTCAACAAGGAAAAGTAACGCCTGGTCTACTTTGGGGAGAGGATAATAACAGCTTCTATTTCTTAGCAACTGATCATGGGAATACAGTTGTTTATTACGGCACAATAGCTGGAGAACTATATCCTGCCTTATTGGAAAATCAGCATGTGTACGGACTTTCAACTGGTGGAAAAGTGGAGAAAGCCGTCGTTGCGATTAGTACATCAACAAATCCTGGAGACTTATTTTTGTTAACCGTTTCAACGGGTGAATTAACTCAGTTGACAAATGTGAATGAGCCATTTTTTAAGGAAACGGCTGTCGCTATAGCAGAGCCTATTCACTTTAAGTCATCTGATGATTGGGATTTGCATGGCTGGATGATGAAGCCAGTGAATTACGAGGAAGGAAAGAAATATCCGCTAGTCGTTGAAATTCATGGTGGACCTCATATGATGTTTGCAAATTCGTATTTTCATGAATTCCAATGTCTTGCTGCTCAAGAGTTTGCAGTATTATTTATTAACCCACGTGGTAGCCTCGGCTATGGTCAAGCTTTCGTTGATGCAGTTAGAGGAGATTATGGCGGCAAGGATTATGAGGACATTATGGATGCGGTTGATTACGCATTAGCAAATTATCCGTTTATCGATGAAAATCGATTAGGTGTAACAGGGGGAAGCTATGGTGGCTTTATGACGAATTGGATTGTTGGGCATACGAATCGCTTTAAAGCGGCGGTAACGCAACGTTCCATTTCGAATTGGACTAGCTTTTTCGGCGTCAGTGATATTGGCTATTATTTCACTGAATGGCAAATTAAGAGCCATTTAGGTGATATTGAAACTCTGTGGAAGCATTCACCGCTTGCCTACGTTGAAAAAATCGAAACACCGCTACTCATTCTGCATAGCGAGAAAGATTACCGCTGTCCTATTGAGCAAGCAGAGCAATTATTTATTGCTTTAAAATATCATAAAAAAACAACAAAATTTATTCGTTTTCCTGAATCAAATCATGAGCTTTCAAGAAGTGGCAAACCAAACTTAAGAATTAAGCGCCTGCATTATATTACTGACTGGTTTATCGATTATTTAAACTAAAGGAAAAGTGCCAACATCTCGCCATTTAGAGATGTTGGCACTTTTTTGCTGGTGCAAACCCTTGTAAAGTCCAGTTTCTTCTACATGTGAAAAATGGTCAGATGGAAATAATAATTGTAATAATGCTCCTATCAGAAAATGAAATACAAAAAATTCCATCATTAATAAAGAAACTTTTTTCTATTTGAAGGAGTCATATAT
>JAEWDX010000209.1 GCA_023389895.1 Bacillota bacterium | reverse complement strand
AACCGAATGATATATTGAGAAACAACGTACAAAGAAAGTAAAAACCGAACTATTACGAAGTACTTAATTGTAGCTTCGTAAAATAGTTCGGTTTTTTTATTGGCTAAAATACTTTTGTCCCAGCCTCATCTATTTTTTTGCATTACATTAATTATTATCAAGCAAAATATACATGTTGACAGCTAATACAAGAGAGAGTATGATTTTATTATGAATTAAAAAACAAATTTATTCATAATAAAATCAGGCGGTGTAATGGATGGCAAAAGGACCGAAAGGCTTTTCTGATGAAGAAAAAGTTGAGCTAAGAATAAAGCTTTGTACTGAATGTGAGCGTAGTTGGGCATTACATGGATACAAGAAAACAAGCATTGGTGAATTAACGGCAAAAATAGGAATATCAACAGGGTCATTTTATTTATTGTATTCGGCTAAAGAGGATTTGTTTTGCGACACCTTAGAGCGCGTGCAAAATAGGTTAAAAAGCAAATTGCAAGAAATTATTAATAGCAAAAGGGGCAAAGCTGGTTTTATTAGTGCCATGAAATGGCATTTTAAAGAATTTGATAAATCACCATTTCTATATGATCTGGGAACTCCAGATTTCTTGGCCTTTTTAAACAAATTACCTAAAGGCCGTATCGAAAAACTACACTTTGATAGCGCAACTTTTTTCTACGATACCATTGATCTTGCAGGACTCAGACTGAAAGTTGAAAAAGAAAAAGCATATGCTGTAATAAGTTCGATGCTATTTATAGTGACATTGAAAGATAAACTTGCTTATGACCGTTTTGAAGTATTTGAATTTCTATTAAATAGTACGATAGATAAAATTTTTGAATAAAGAGAGAAAAAATCAATGGAGGCAAAAGAAAATGATTGAGAAAATTTTTAAGGTACTACTGGATTTTTGAAACACACAGCACCACTATTCATTACGGCTTTCCATCGATCCAAATCGTGAAACACTTCACTTTGCAGAGGTCGCCCCTTTGGTTTTTGAAAGAATGGCTGATTATTAAAAAACTATCAGAAGAGTTAGTAAATAACTCCGCTTTTGCTCCGGAGTTATTTTTTTGAATTTATTCAAAAAGAAGCACAAGAACGATAACCTAGTTCGTATGTTCAATAAAGTTTTGTGCAAATTGATAGATTTTATCGGATGGTACTGCTAGATTTAGATTTTGCCCCTTATCAAAGCCTGCCGTTATGAGACCAACTAGTCTCCCATACATATCTAGCAAGGCACCACCAGAGCTTCCATCGGAAATCGGTGCTGTGAATTGAATCATCGACATCGTTTTAATTTCGCGAAAACCGGAAACGATCCCATCAGAAACAGAATTAAATAACCCTAAAGGGCTTCCGATGGCAACAATCTTCTGTCCTCGAACTAAATGACCATCAGCTTTAACAGTAAGAGGGGAGCAGTGTTTTTCAACCTTAATAATAGCCAGGTCATGTTGTTGGTGATATTTAATGAAATGATCGGTTACATATTCTTCCGTTTCATTTTCGTAGAGCACTGAAAAATGATGTCCACCTTCAACCACATGAAGATTCGTTAAAATATATCCTTTACTATGAATGACAACACCAGAGCCATAGCAAATAACATTATGATCACGATCGCAGTTTTTAATCATGACAACCGAGCTTGATAGACTAGCTAACTGCTCATAACTGTATTCTTCTAGTTTGGTAAGTTCTTCGTTCTGCTTAGCAGGATTCTCTATCTGAGATCGAGAAATAGTAGTCGTTATTGTGGATAGGGCGGCTTGCATTTTAATTGGTGCAGGCGAAAAGCTTGGTATTACGAGATGCTCTGGGTACAGTGTGCCACATTTAAATAAAGTTGAGTACTCTTCAATTTCAGGAAAAAGCGTGATAATATCCTCTTTCGGATTCATATAGATTATGTCACAGCCAAGCCTAGATAAAAAAAGTAAAAATAATAATTCATGTTGCTTAATATCTCCAAGAAAAACGATTTTGGGAGATATATTTGTGTCTTTAAAAAGCCTTGGTAAATAAATGTCCATCCAATACAAAAATTTGATCACGAAGTTTTTAAATAATGTTTCACTTGAATGGGGATGAGTCTTTTTATATATTGTAAGAATTTGCATAAAGCTGAGTTTCTTTGTCCATTCAAGTGTGTCGTTTTCTAATTGTCCGCATAAAGGTTCCTCATAAAGTGACGAAGGAGATGTACTTGATAGATTAAAGAATGCTTTCCAATTCTCCCAAATATTTGATAATCTATTGATATCGTACAGATCTGAAACAATCTCAAGTCCCTGCAATCTTAAGTAAGGAGAGGCAGATTCACTTGAAGAAAAACAATGATCAATTTTTAGAACAGTATCAATGTAAAAATCTGTAGAATGAGGAATCCCAATATATCGTATAAAAAGAACTTCTTTATAAATTGAATTCTTATTTTTTACAAGCATAAAATCTTCGAGTGGATTTTCTGTTTCTTTTAGTTTGATTTTTAACGGCTTTGTTCTCACAATCATATCGATTCTCCAGTTAAAAAAGTTATCTATTACAATTATAGTTAAATTTGGGAGAAGTGCATAGTTTATTAGGAGAAATATTTGAGAGATGGAAGGAATGGATGTCCAAATGGGGAAAGCGAATGAAAAAAGTAAATTCGAAAGTAGATTTGCAGAAAATATAATTGAAGTGGCAGCTGTTACAGGGGCATCGGGGATTAGTGCAGGAAGAGCAGGCGGAGATATGCTGTGGACTGCCTCTATTCATTTAATTGCATGGAAAAATTTATCTAATTCAGAGCCTGTTAGAAAAGAAGAAGTGAGACTCGAGTGGCTTGTAACTGATGAGGAATGGGAAAAATCAAAGGAGATCTTGCAAGAGGATTCAGTTGTGAAATTACAGGTGCGTCGAGCCGATAAATCTATGATGCTTGTTAAAGTATTAGAAAAGGCATATGAAGATGTAGAACTGGATTTTATTTTGCGGGATGTGATGAAACCAGTCTTTTACCACGATGAGGTTTTAGGAGAGTTTGAACTTGATAGGGTAGTAAAATTTTTTGAAAAGAAAATTTCCTGGTCTGGAGAAGAGGGAAATTTGTATTTTGATTGGGATGAGGATGAGAATATGATGAAGTCTGCATTGGAAACAGCATACAATCTTTTCAAAGAACAAGATGAATGGATGATGAAAATAAAAGCGTTTGCAGCAGAAGAGCTAGTTGAACTAGCAAATGACTGGCTGCAAGATGATGACGAGAATGCTGAAATTACGAAAGAGATGTTTAAGGACTATTTGGAATTTGACAGCATGACAGTATACCCAAATGGCGAATTTGAAATTTTCTTTTTCGATGGGGATATGTTTTTGGGACATTCTATCATTGTAGATGGAAACATTGATGGAAATCTCACTTCTGCCGATATTGCAGGGTGAATCGGACAATATAGGTAAGGGGATTTGTATGGGGAATTTTTTCAAAAATTCTACTAAGGTGTCAAAACGATCATTTATTGCGGTAATGTTCAGATATTTTGTTCCGTTTGCTCCATAGAAATATTATAAGAATAAATGTGTGCGCGAGATTAGCTTTATTTTTCAGAAGGGAAAAACAAACTGAAAAACCGTACCTTTTTTAGGTACGGTTAATCAAAAAATGAATGAAATCAATTGTTTCTGGATTGAAATAATCCCAAATCTTTGTAATGTAATAAGCAAGCTTAACGAAAATCCATCTGATCAACTGGAGAATTACTTGAACAATTGTTGCAAGTAGACCTGTTTTCCAAAGAAGGGCAAGAATAACTCCCCAAATAACATAACGAATTCCCTTTTTGCCCCAAAACATAAAAGCGAATGCCAACAGGGCAATCATTCCAACTATGTATATCATAAAAATCACCTATTTTTCAGTAGCTATTTAGATTGTAAATGAATAGCTACTTATTTAAAAGTAAATTTGTCACGCAACCGGCTGAATCATGCCATTACCTGAAATGTTTGTTCGTCAACAATGTTGAAAGATGCTAGAATAGTAGGAAGAAATATTTGTTTAACTTTCATTTTCCTCACTTTCTAAATTGAACAAAACGACTAAGGGTGTCAAAATTGACTACGATAAATGAACAATTAGTAATGGTTGAGCTCCTTAATCAAGAGGATATAACCAGGCTGAGAGAGCAAATTCATCTTCAATATAAGACGGCATCAGCGAAACAGAAGGCAAACTTACTTGCGCGGAAAATATACGAATTTATTGATGATTCCTTGCCAAACTTTTCACCTGAGATGAAAAAGACGATTCGTATGGAGCTTTTAAACAAACAACTGCAAACGAAGTCATTAACAATTACAGCAAATGATATCGTTTCATCTGCCATTGAGCTTATGGATGCTGATAAAGCTGGCCAAGAATTAACGCAATGGCTACAGAAAAAAGCGGAAATTGATGAGGCGACGACAAAGGATTATCTTGAGCAATTCGTAAAGGTGGACCAGCCTCTAGCTGAGAGTAGCAATCTTCAAGCTGACGTCATTCAATTACAGGAAACGGTTGATATTCCGACAAAAAGGTGGAAAAAGGGATTATTGCTACTAGGGATCTCTGTAGTTTTGAGTCTAGCTTTTATTGCAATGAGTGACTTTCCATTGCAGAAAAATAGAGAGAGTGCGAAAGAGGAAACGTTAAACTTAACGGAAAAGACGGAAGCGGCAAAAATGGTCAATGAACTACCAACCTACTTGCAATACAGGAAAATTGATGCAAATAAGCTGCGTAACTGGCTGCATGGAAGGAATTCTCTATTGGCGGATGAACCTTATTTCTCAGCGATTATGAATGCGGCTGATGAATTTAATCTCCATCCTCTATTATTGTTTGCAATTACTGGTCAAGAGCAAGGATTTGTATCCCGAGGGCATGAGCGAGCCGCAGAAATCGTGAACAATCCTTTTAACGTGTTTCATAGCTGGGAGGATTTTAATACAAATATTACGGATTCAAGTAGGATAGCAGCTCGAACCATTGTGAATTTGAGCAAGGATCGTCCAGAAGATACAGATCCTATTCAGTGGATTAATCGAAAATATGCGGAGGATGAAAACTGGTGGATTGGCGTGTCCCAAATTTATGCACAGCTGGAATCGGCTGTGAAATGAGTGAGAACCTATTGAAGTCCGATAAGTTAAATAAAAATCCTTAAGCAGTGATGTTGCCTTATGCTTAAGGATTTTTTGCGATTTATCCTAATTATAGCCACCAATACCTAAGCCTTTTATTTTGTCGCTCTCTTCAATTCTTGCAGTAAGAAATACAATCGGACAGAATACAAAATTCCGAATTTGACGGCAAACTTGAATTCCGTCGATATCGGGCATATTTATATCAAGCAATATAAGATCAGGCTGCTTCTCCGCCTTTTTTATTGCTTCCATCCCTCCCGTTGCAGTTAGAACATCATATCCATTTATTTCAAAGTAATCATTCAACATATGAACAATATCAGTCAAAAACGAGCCGCAGAGCTTTGCCAAAAAAGAATTTGACATTATCGAATTACTCTCCCAGCATCCTGGACAGGTTTTTGATAAGGAGAGAATTTATGGGTGCGTTTTTTTATGCTCACTTAACTCCATTATCTATTGCTGGGATCTTTATCTTCACCATAAACTCCTGATCTTTATAAATAAAATCGAGAAATCCTTGATTGTCTTTCACAATATCATGAATGATTTTTGTTCCGAGTCCTTCATGCTTCCCGGCTTTCGTCGTTTTTCCATATGATTTGTATAATTCGTCTAAAATAGTTGCTGGGATTGGGAGACTATTATTCTTGCAGATGATTAAATATAAGCCACTTCTCTTATAAAATTGTAATGTGATCACTGCCTGTTTCTTTTGTTTTTCTTGCCATTCTTCACATGCATCGATACTATTCTCCAAAAGATTGCCAATTAATGCGACCATATGCGGGTCGGAGAAAGGCAATTTTGAAAAGGGCAGGTCAAAATCATAAACGATTGAAATGCCGGAAGCCTTTGCTCGCTGATACATTTTGTGCAGCATTCCTGCCACGACGCCACGCTCACCTTTTATTGATAAATTCGTTTCTTCATAACCATCAACTAAATGGTCAAGATAATCTTTCGCTTCATCATTTTTTCCAGCCTCAAGCAAATAATGAATAGCGGATATATGCTTCAAAAAATCATGCCTTTCACTACGAACAATTTGAAAGGTTTCATTGAAATGGAGATTCTGTTTTTCAAATTCTTTCAGCTGATTAGAATAGTCCCAAACTTGTCTCGACCAGACTAATCGTATGCATTCAACACTAATAAATATAAATAGCGGTACGAGAAATAGCCATGAAGATTCAATGACTGCATATATGATAACGAGTAAAGCCTGTATGAAAAAAAGACCAAAATTCCACTTCATCCCTAAAAGAGAAATGCGCAAAGGAATTTTTTTATATAAGTAATAGTCAATGAAAGCTATAAACAAGCAAGTGAAGTAGAACGGAATTTTTATTGGAAGATTCCATAGCAATGCTTGTAGGTGAACCGTTCCTAGTAAAGTAATCATCACCCAATATAATTTGCTCATTTTCAAGTCCTTTCTACGATTTAAAAATAATTCTCTTGTAAAAATCCGACTTTATCCTTCGTAATCATTGCTTGTTCTTCAATCCCTTCAAACGTAACAATATAAGAATTTTTCGCATAAAGTGAGAAGTTCATCACGTAGTGAATATTGATAATAAACGATCGATGGGAACGGATGAAATCTCGTTCTCGAAGCTCTCCTTCTAGCTCATTGAGTGTCTGATATGTTTTAATCGGTCCTGATTTTGTATAGATCATTGTTGATCTTCCAGATCTCTCGATAAAAATGATGTCTTTCTTTTGAATAATATGTATATTGTTTTTTAGCTTTATATAAAGTCGGCCATTTATTTCAGCTGACTTTGTTTTCTCCATGAGCCGTTCAATAGATTGAATCAATCTTTCCTTCGGATAAGGCTTCATAATATAATCATGAACATTTATTTCAAACGCATGAACAGCATAGCCGCTGTTTCCAGTTACAAAAATGACTGAAATATTTAATGCATGCGAATGAATAATATCTGCTAGCTCATAGCCAGATAACTCAGGCATTTCAATATCAGCAATCAATAAATCGATCGCCTCTTGCTTAATATGTTCATAGGCTTCTTCAGCTGATGTTGTCGCAAAGATGATTTCGACGCCTTGCATCCCTGAAATGATACCATTCAATTTATCTAAATCAATTTTCCGATCGTCGACAAGCCCAATCTTCATAATAAACCCCTTACATATAAGTTATATTC
>JAEWDX010000187.1 GCA_023389895.1 Bacillota bacterium | reverse complement strand
ATAAAATGCGAGTATTTCTTTGATGCCAATGCGCCATTCGATTGGCAGGGTAGCGCAAAGAAGCTGGCGTGTAAAACCAGCAAAAGATAAGCGTTTACAGTCGTTTTTCTTGTGTCCTTCGGTATGTAAAATTTTAGTAACACATAGGCAATTAAGACCGCAAAAAGCTGATTAAATACCGCATTTTTCGTCGTGCCAAATAACACAGGTACGTTTGACGATGAGATAATTTAGTTCGCCTAAACGTTTGGAAAGCGTGGAATAGTCCACTAATTTCAAACCTTTCTCCGTCGCAACATCTGAAGCGTAACGTAAGCTTTTCCATTCAAATGTAGCAGCGCCAACTAAGTAGTTTAAAAGCGTTGGTACATCACATTTACGGGCTTTATCTTCAAACTGAACCTCAGCTAGAATGCCATCGATTTCTTCCTGTGAAATAAAGTTTTGAAGTAGTGTTGAAAATCGTGGTATTCTTAGCCATGAGAGATTCCTCCTCGTAAATGTTTGTGTGGTAACTTACATTTTACATGGAATCTCTCTTTTTTATTAGATTTTAATGGTAAAAACTAGTTATTGTTATTCCCGGAACAAAAGGGGCTAAAGGCTATAAAGACTATCTCTTTCATTTCATCGGTTTTCTAAAAGGGGCCGTCATTTATGGGGGTCTCAGTCTAATTCTCGCTGGGTTACGCATTGGTGTTACTTTTCTGTAGCATCCAATCCTTTCTTTTCAAGATACCGGCATTTCAACTGTTTTCGAAAGATGAACAAACAAAAAGCTCGCAACAACAAGAGATCGAGACTTGTGGTAACAGGATGTAAGGGGATTGATGGATATTTCTCGTCATGCCTTTTGCAACTTCTCAGAGAACCTCTAATTTCTAATAATTCAATTCTTTCATTTGATCTAGGAATTTGATCAGCTGATTGAATGTGTTTTTAGCTTGAGGCGTATTCATTATAAACTGATACTCATGCCCTAATTCCACTTCTTCTTTTGGATAAAAAATACTTTTAACAAAGACTCCTTTGTCTTCAAGCTTCTTCGCTAAATCCATACCTTGTTCCTCGAAAGACCCTGTATTACCATCTGTAATGAGGGTTGGGGGATAGTTACTTGAAACATAATTAATAACGGATGCTGCCTTAACTGAATCAGAGTTTATCCAATCTTTACTACCAATATAGGCCCAACCAATTCTTTTTAGAAAAAAACTTAGCAAATAATTATCTCCTACATCTGCAAATTTAGTTACATCATAGGGACCACAGAATAATAATACCCCGTCTATGGATTCAACAGGGACTATGCCCTTGATTCCAACTAACTCTGCATATTCCTTCTCTACTTGGATATTGACGAACTGGCTGGCTATTTGTGCGCCAGCAGAGTCCCCGGCAAAATAAATATGATTCATGTCAATATTAAAGTCTTCTGCATGTCGTAATATAAACATATATGCTTCATTAATTTGGTATAGTGGAGTTGGATAGTTGGCACTAGGGGCTAATTCATAATTCATATTGACAACTACATAACCTTCATTTGCAATTTGGACCGCATATTCAGTAATGTCCGCTTTATCTCCACCAGAAAATGCTCCACCATGAATCCAAAAGATTACAGGCAGATTAGTACTGATATCTTTAGGTGTTATTATATCTAAATACCCCTTCTTATAAGCCGATTCATATGAAATATCCTTATAAGAATTTGTATTTTGTTCAATTTCATCATAATTATCTGGCTTTACCGCGATTCCACCCTCAAATAGTTTATAAATTAGCATTGCAGTAGGCTTTGGTGAAACGACAAAAAATACAGTTATTGATATTAAAAAAATCGCAAGTAGAGTACTAATATAGATAATAATTTTTTTCACTTTTTACCTTCCATTCTTGCTTTTCCATTATTATAGCAAATGATCTTCACTTGGGACGTGATTGACTCGCGTTAGCGATTTTGTTCTGATTAATCAATTTCCTAGTTATCAGCAATATTTTTTGAACATAGTTCTTCATCCTTAATGTTAAGGTGACTGATAATTAGATTCAATTTATGATTTATAGTGGATAGGCGAACTATAACATAGATGAAATAGGATAGTCTTCTTAGCTTTTACTCGTCCATATTAATTAGGAAAAAAAGTATAAGACCGATAATTGTTACAGGATGGTCAAATTAGGATATAATAATAGTAAGAATATTATTCTTGGGGGATAAAAATGAGCGATGATAAGAAATTGAACTAGTTCATTTTCATGTTAGAGATTGATTCCTAAGTTTAATATTTTATGACGGTGGCATCGAAAGGGGAGTAGGAATTTACATTGATGGAAATGGAAATCTCCAAACAGATTTAATAATGCGGGCTCAAGAGATCAGGAAAGGGACTTCTGTGGCAATCCCTTTTGTTTGTTGTACTAAGAGGTAAAAGGGTTAGTTCAAAAAGGAAATTGATAATGTGACGAATATGGTTATATATGCAGGGTTGTTAGATGAGAGGTGATTAATAATGGAGTTTATTAAACTTGTAAATTCAAATAAGGAAGGACAAGTTAAAGAAGCAGCTATGCTTACTGATGTGGGTAACATTGTAGAAGTACGATACAATGAAAGTGAAGCACAAATTGAATTTTATTCGAATGATGGCTTTTTAGGTTCTACTACATCAAAGAGAAAAATTGAAGGATATGCTCTAGTAAGAAAGGTAGAATCATTATTTAAAGGTTATCATTTTATTTTTGAATATTCCCCCGTCCTTACTAAGAAAAATTTTAATGAAGAAAATAAGAAAAAAGTAGAAATAATCCAAACAAGAATAAAGGATAGACAAGTTAAGAAAAAAAGAAGAGGAACCAGCAAGTAACTTCTGAAAAATTATCAAGACATAGAAATGAAATAGATGAGTGATTAACTATCGGAAATGTGGAGATCTATAGTGTGATAACGCCCCCTTTAGGGGTGAAGTCTCAATATGGTTTAGTTCTTATCATTTCAATCATTTTGTTTGCTGAAATGATAGAAGCAGGAAAGATGACAATAATCATGATGAGAATTGATAAGACATTCATAAAGATATTATACGGTATAAAGCTATAGATATATTTAAGTACTGAGAAATAAATTACAAAAAATACAGCTGCTAAAAAGAAGAATACCAACCTTTCCATCATCATTTAAACCTCCTCGTATAAAAAATTATTGGAAGAACGGCATATTAATGTTTAGAAACACGTTGTCGATATTCTTTTGGTGTCAAGTCTGCATAACGTTTGAATAACTCAGAAAATCTACCGGCACTTTGATAACCTACGGTACAAGCAATTTCATTAATAGGAAGATCTGTATGTGCCAATAATTTTTCCGCCTGATAGACACGTTGCTGCTGAATATATTCCGTAATTGTACAATGATAAACCTCTTTAAATAAAAATCATGAATAAGAATTGAAAACATTTGATTGTAATGATATTTCCAATAATAACCTTTACCTATTGTGGGATCGATCATATATGTAGTGCCTACTGAGTTATATTTGCTCACTTGGTTAAATTGTGAAAATCCATTCTCCAACAAAAGAGGCTTAAAATGATGAGAACTCATTTTATTCTCTCCTTTCCTCAATTAGACATTTCTTTTCCTTGATTAGACATAAACTCGGTGTAGTTATTTTTTATCTACTATTATTTATTATTAAAAATGCAGACAAAATTCTAGTTATTGAAGAAGGAAAAATCATAGAAGAAGGATCACATCAGAGGCTTCTTGCTAGAGAAGGAAAATATGCAACAATGTGGAATATGGAAAATAAATTAAACACAGTATAATAATATTTTTAATAAACTCAACTTTCGCACCGTTCAAAAATAGAACGGTGCGATACATATTTATCGCGGTTAAATTATTTATAAATCCCCTAATAATGAATCCCATAAATCGCAAAGAAAATTCATTGTCATTTCCTCAAATCCGGAAAAAGGCTGTTGTGAATGATCTCCACTCCTTCATCCGCTACATTATCAATGATAATCATAATCAAAAAAGTTGAATGATCCCTTTACTTTTTTGAAGTTGTATATTAAGATATATTAAAAGTTTCCCTAGGTAAACATTTTTATATAAAACAAAATATGTTGAAGGAGGAAAAGAATTGAGAGAGACCATCGATGTTAAAAAACTATATATTTCTTATTATGGGAAGGAGGTGCTTAATAATATCAGTTTTTCTTTTCAAACAGGCAAGCTGATCGGTATACTCGGTCCAAATGGTGCAGGGAAATCGACTTTGATGAAAGCGATGCTCGGTTTGATTCCTCGAGACCAGGGTGAAGTTACTATAGGAAATCAACCACTTAAAACAATGCGAAAAAAAATTGCTTATGTGCCGCAGCGATCCAATATTGATTGGGATTTTCCTATCATAGTGAAAGATACGGTGTTGCTTGGGACATTCCCAAATTTGTCCTTATTTCGTCGTCCTGGAAAACAACATAAGGAATGGGCGATGGAATGTCTCAGAAAGGTAGGAATGGAATCATTCAAACACAATCAGATCGGCGAACTTTCTGGTGGCCAGCAGCAGCGTGTTTTCCTCGCTCGCGCACTGGCACAGAAAGCGGAATATTTTTTCCTTGATGAACCCTTCGTAGGTATTGATGTCTCTAGCGAAGAAGTGATCATCAATATTCTCAGAGATTTGCGAAATGAAGGAAAAACGGTCTTTGTCGTCCATCATGATTTAAGTAAAGTCGAAAGCTACTTTGATGACCTAATCCTTGTTAATAAGGAACTGATTGGATC
>JAEWDX010000084.1 GCA_023389895.1 Bacillota bacterium | reverse complement strand
AAGTACAGACTGTACGTTAAGTGACCAAGAAATCATTAGAATATACGGCATAAGATGGGATATTGAAGTCTTTTTCAAAACGACGAAATCTTTGTTAAAACTCCAAAAGGAGTTTCAAGGTCGTTCTCATGATTCCTTAATTAGTCATACAACGATCGTCTTTACACGCTACCTTGTTCTGTCCTGGCAAAACCGATGTAGTACGGACCAAAGAACACTAGGCGGTATGTTTTATGAACTTTGTGATGAAATCAGTGACCTCGATTGGGCTATTGCGCTTCAGCAATTAATCGAGCTTCTTAAAGATACCCTTAAAGAGAGTAACAAGAAAATTCAAAAGTTAATCAAAAGTCAACTACAACAATGGATCGCAGGCTTGCCTAACTATATCAAGGCATTTCTGCCTATTTCAGTGTGCGAAAGTTGAGTTAATAAGAAAACCCCTTATTCAAATACAACCATTTCTCCGACATCTATAAATCCAAATCGCTTATAGATATTTTCCCCATCATCTGAAGCCTGTAATACAACTGGTTTTTGTTTATCCTTTGTTTGATTTAGAAGAAATTGAAACATTTCACTGCCAATTCCTTTACCTCTAAATGTTTCTTTTGTCATCACATCATAAATACCATAACTATCTTTGCTTTCTATTAATAAACCAGTAGTTACAGCCATTTCGTCTATGCATCCAATAAACATTTGAACTTCTGAACCTAATTTTATTTGTGAAAAATTATTAAAATAACTTTCTAATGCATCTTTTTCTGGTGTACCTTCAAATAAGCTCATAAATACCTCTTTATATTTTAAAAGTTCTTCATTATTTTTCACATTAGTAATCATAAGCTGATGGGAAATTCTTTGACCAACATTAAGGGTATTTTCAAGTTTCATCATTACATTACGTTCCGTTTCTTTTAGGTCATATTCTTGCATAAGTTTTTTCCAATCATCGTTTAAATACTGAGCATCAATCCAAATACTAAAGGGATATTCTTTATAAGAAAAATTATCGATTCCATGTCTAATCTTAACTGCATTTTTGATATTTGGAGATTTCGGCAATAATACATTGAATGTATCAGTAGGAATTTCTGTATTTGCTATGACGAAATCTTCTTCCTTTGTAAGTTCTCCACTAACTGCATGAGTAAATACTTTTAATTTTTCTTCAAAATTGTTGATTACTAATTGTTGATTTGTAATCATGTTTTTGCACCTTTCAATTTAATTTAGCGCGCTCTTTTTTATTATAAGGTCAATTAAATTCTAAAAAACTGTGTTCACAGTATTTATATCCTCCCATAATTTTCAGAAAACATTGAAGTGATTCATTTTCTTTTTTCAATAATTTGGCCCCTTTGCTTTATAAAGTTACCTTTATGTCATCCACATCACCTTTAGGCGATCTATTCAATATTCTCGCCCTTTTATGGTATAAATAAAATATCGTCTCAATCCGAAAAACACTTAATTCTTATTTAACTAACACCCCAAATAATAAGGAATTCTAATTATTTGCCTAAGTAATTTGTGTTCACCTCGTTTTCTATAATTTCACTATCTACACATTTAACAAAGTATGCCTTTGCTTTCGGTCTGGAACTTACAGAAGAAGATAATGTTTCATTTATAAAGTGAAGAGCCACACCGTCATCAACTGCATAACCTTCTTTTATTTTACCTTCTAGGATTAATTGGTGATATGAAGGCTTTCTTTTATTCTCCCCGTCATAATGAGGACAGTTACTCCCCTTTAAGAAACCTAAACAATCTAACTTATACAAAGGAGTATTCAATGGGTCAGTTAATCCTTCTTCGAACCAACAAATTGAACCAGCACTTAGTCCTGCAAGTATAACCCCTTTTTTATAAGCCTTTTTCAAAGCGTTATCTAAACCCCATTCTTTCCATAAAACAAGCATATTTCTGGTATTACCACCGCCGACATAGATTACATCTTGCTCAAGAACATATCTTTCTAAGTCTGTAAATTCTGGCTCAAATAATGATAAATGAGAAGGTTGGCAAGGAAGAGTATTAAATGATTTATAAAATCTCTCAATATAATTTGTTTGGTCTCCACTAGCAGTTGGAACAAAACATACCTTTGGTAATTTGACCCTAACTTGAGATAGAATGTAAATATCAAGTAAAAGGTTTTCTGGCTCCATAGAAAATCCTCCGCCTCCGAGAGCAATCACTTGTCTCATCTGTTCACTTCCTTCTCATGTTTTTGTGTCGTATTAGACTATCCTCATATCGATTATAAACACTATTAATATGGGTAGGTTCCTCTATAAAATAAGACGTAAAGAAAGCTACCATTTCCACTCTTCCTCCATCATTTTTCCGTAAATCTAAAATAAGAGCATCGGTATTTTCAACAAAGTATCTAGGTATCCTATATTCCCAGGTAATCGTTCCACTCTATGAAACCCATGATTTTCAATTTTCCCTCTACGTTTCTCTTCTTCAAATATTCTATCTTTGATACTAATGTTTTTTTCTTTCGAGGCTGCTTCTGGCTGATAAATTAATTTTAAATGCTTATCATTACACATATAAATCTTTTGTTAAATTTCCACAAAATTCTTGTATAGTATCGACTGAAGAGTATAGTCCATTCTTAAAATTAGTTTTTAACTGTCTCCCCATCTCTTCTGCTAACTCTAAGGATATATAATATTGAAGTAACTGTTGTACAATTAAAATTGTTATTCAACAATCTGGAATAAGTAAATAGTAGTATTACCTTGATATTTTAATCGAGCTTTAATGAAATAGAATTTGATTCTTGAGTTACAACTATATCTTGTTGTTCAGATTTTCCATCTATATATTTTACAATTACGTTTATAGTAATGTCATCATCTATTACATAATGACCATCATGAGGAATTGCAAGTCTATATTCATATTTATCCTGTTCATTATACTTGACTGTGTAGGTATTCCCGATTTCCTTTATACCTTGGTATATACCTGAATTGGGCCCACCATAAACAATATATACCTTTTCTGATGATAACCAGTCTTTGTCTGCAGCCTCTTTAGCTGTAAGTGTAACATCCTTTATAAACTTTCCTTTGCTTATGGTATAAGTGATTGAGTCGATATTTTCTCCAGTTATATTTAGCATAACATCTGTAAAAATCAAATTATTTCCACCACCACTTACACCATTTAAAACACCTATTCTATCTTTAGTTGATAATTCAAAAGTAGCTTTTTCTGATGAAAGATTTGTATTCAGCTGATCACCATCATCACTCAATGCATATGCTGTGATTGTAAAATTTGCGACTTGAAAATTTCCATTCTTATTGAAAAGCGGAACGCCTATCATAATTAACAATAAGATTCCAAATGAACAAGCTACTATAATCTGCCTTTTGAAATTTAATTGGACTGGATTCTTTTTTTCTATAGCTTGGCAATTTTCTTTGATACGATTTTTCATTGTATCTGACATTTCAATAGAATTAACAGTATTTTTAATCTTATTCAAATCCATCATTTATTCTCCTTTCGATATCTTTCTCGAATAAGCTCTCTTCCGCGTTGCAATCGCTTTTTGACAGCTGACGAAGTAATGTTAAGTAGAGTTGATATTTCATCTACTTTATAGCCTTCTACATAATAAAGTAGTAATACAGTCTTATGTTTATTTGGCAATTTCATAAGATGGTCGAGCAAACCATAGTTTTCAACATCTTTACAATATAGTTGCAAATCACTAATATCAGTATGCTTATGCATAATATTGAACCTTCTTATATTCTTGCATCGATTAGTGGCAACAGTAATCAACCATGCTTTCTCATGTTCTGGATCATGAAAAGTTGGAGATTTAGTCAGATATGTAACAAAAGTCTCTTGTACAACATCCTCTGCATCCTTCTCATTGCAAAGAATAACCAGACATATTCTGAATAGCATATTGCCATATTTATTAATAATCCGCTCTATTTCTAGTTCAGTCGACCAAACTGATTGTTCCAACTTCTTTCAACTCCTTTCACATATAACACACATGGAGATACCTTTTGGTGAATTTTTATATCAAATAATTTTATGAATTTATCTTAGCCTAAAACTAATCAGTACTTATATAACAAAAATATATAAAACTACATGAGTTGTTATTAAACCTAAGTTTGAGAATGCTTTTCTAAACAAAAAAGCAGGGTATTCACTACTGAAACACCATGCTTTTGCATTTTAAATTAAGATGACAATTTCTAATACAAATGTTACGCTTACCTTAAAATATTAACTTTCAAAAAATGCTGGATCGATTAAATCCAAATTTCTTATATAGAATCGCATCACTTGTGAACTTAGCTCATCCTTAGAAAGTGGTTCAATGTTAAAGGTTACATATTCAATCCATTCTTTTTCTAAATCTTCAAGGGTTTTATTATAAATGGCTTCTATCTGCTTTTCTAATTCTGGGTGATTATAAATAGCTTCAAATTTTTCAAAACCGTAAGTGTCAATTAAATAAGTGACAAAAGAACCCACTTGTACGTATCCTATCCAGTTCAATGTATTACTTTGATCTGTATATATTTTACTTATAAATATATCATTGGCTATTTCTAAATCTACCAATTTAAAAAGAGGAATGTTTTTATTTCTTTCTAATAAATAATTCATCTTTTTATGAGCAGGGATGCCATAATTAAAATCGTATACTTCACCTATCTCATATTGGAAATATTCTGCAAGGCCTTCTTGAGTTAAATATCCATATGTATAATCAAAACTTTTACCAACACCTAATAAGGAATGTGTTAATTCATGGACAAGGGGATAATCATTCCCGTAACTTCGATGCAAATGGATAGTAGTTTTGTTACCAGTAGTAGACTTTTCAAACCCTTCTTTCAAATAAATACTAATTTCGCTTGCTCTTTCAAAACCAGAATTAATCGAGGCTAAAATAAAGTCGTATGCTTCAAGCGTTTTTGATTCTATACTTTCTAATTCTTCTTTTGAAAGATTCGCTATATTATATAATTTAAAAGACATTTCTTCATCAATTGATTCAAAATGATACGTTTTAATAAATCCACTGTTCCCCCTATTATTTTCAACACCTTGATTTTTAGCAGTATGTACACATCCGAATAAAAAAAGAAGTATAGTAACTAAAAATATACTTATTTTAAATTTCCTCATTTTAAATCCACCCACCTATTTTTTGCAAAATAAAAATACACAATGTTGCAGTATTTGGCAAGTAAAAAATGGTTCTTACGAGGATTTGGTGAGAGACTAATTTTATATTAGATTGATATAATAAAAGAAAAGGAGTGATTCAAAATGATCTCCATTTCCTGGCCCTCTCCAGATCCTGATTTAGAACTCCTTCATGTATCCTCTATTAATGATTCTTTCGTTTTAACAGTAAAAAGCACACGAACTTTTGCCTACTGCCCTTCATGCTCAAAGCCTTGTTCTCGCATACACAGCCAATATACACGCAAAGTTCAAGATCTCCCTATCAGTGGTAAATCTGTTGAACTGTTAATACTGACAAAAAGATGGTTTTGTGATCAACCAGACTGCAGAGTTAAAATCTTTACTGAGCGATATGATTGGCTATCATCCAATGGTCGACGTACGGCAAGGACAGAAAATGTTTTACGTAAAATAGCCTTTTCAACCAGCTGTCTTTCAGCTGAAAAAGTGGCAAAATCCGCAAACATCCCCGTTAGCCATGACACATTATTATCTTTAGTCCGTCATACTGATATTGAATCAAAAGTATCTCCCTTTCGTAGGCATTGATGACTTTGCATTTTGTAAAGGTCACACCTATGGGACACTTATTTGTGACCTTCAATCAAAGGCTCCGTTAGCACTTTTACGGGATCGGCTGCCTGAAACTGTTACTGCCTGGTTAATAAAACATCCATTTATTGAGGTAGTTAGTCGAGACGGCTTTACAGGTTTCCGTCAAGGAATATCAAATGCAAACACTTCTATTAATCAGATTTATGATCGCTGGCATTTTATCAGGAATGCAAAAAAACAGCTTGATTCTTTCCTATCAACTCTTGTACCAGCCTCCATTTCCTGGAGTGAAAACCAACAACCTTCTTTAGAGATTCCCTTAACTCGTGCTGAAAAGACTATTAAGATCCGTCAGAATAAAAAGTGGGAACTTATTCAAGAGATTCAAAAGGAACATAAAAGCGGGAAAAATATTTCCAGACTTGCAAGAGAATATAAATTAGATAGGAGAACCATCAATAAATATATCAATATGATTGAACCACCGTTATTCAATCGTCTCCGCCATCGACCTTCAGATTTATTTAATGACCAAATTATCAAGCTTGACCAAGAAGGAAATACAGTAAAGAAAATTTATCATTCTATTCAAAAACAAGGATATACCGGAACTTTTTCATCTGTACGCGTAATCGTTGAAAGGATCCGTAAGGAACGTAAATATGGTTTATCCAAAGAACAAAAGGTTCACATTTCAAGAAAAAAATGAGGAATCTGGATGTGGAAGCAAGAAGAAGAGCTGAATAGAGAAGAAAAAAGCCTCTTAGAAGAATGTTTAACTCTATATCCTGCTGTGAAATCACTGTATAGCACAATTCAAATATACCGTAAGGCTATTCAAATGAGGGATGTAGAAACCTTTTTGCATTGGCTCCGCGATCAATTATCGAGTAAGAAAAATCCTTTTTACTATTATGCTTTTAGACTTCGAAGTGATTTTCAAGCAGTAAAAAATGCATTCATATCTCCATATAGCAATGGTTTGCTTGAGGGGCAAATTAACCGATTAAAGACAATAAAACGGATGACATATGGGCGAGCAGGACTAGAGATATTGGAAAAAAGAGTTCTCTATAGATTATAAATCTTATTTTAAAATAACATCTTCAAAATTGATCCCTAACCATCTTATATTTTCATCAAAATAGCGTAAGAACCTAAAAAATGCATCAAATGGCAATTAAAAATGTACCACTTGCCAAATACAGTGATGTTCACTTCCACTTCTGACACAGTCAACTCCTTTGGCTTTTCAATTGAAGAGTGCTGTTTATTCCATTAATAGATAGTTACTACTGAAACACAATTTTCGCCTGTACTACAGTCAGTATAAAAAAACAATGTGAGAATCATTTTTTTAATTTTTTATAAAATTTACTAGAACTTCTTACATTGAATGTTCTATTAATTTTTCATAATTATTAATAAAGACATTTGTCATAAAACTGGTTGTATTCATTATAAAAATGTTCTTTACTAATTCTTCAACAATTGCGCCCGTAAGCTGAATAAAATTTTACTCAATAGTGTCTAACAACTCTACATCTACTTTATCGGTATCCTTCCAATCATAAAACCTTTCTAAGTGCCATTTATTTTTTAGCCTTACATAGTTGTTATCTTCAATCCACTTATGTAAGTCATTATATGCTTCCATTATTTTATAATTAGAACCTTTATGTCTCATAACAGCATATTTTTGAGGTGGTATGGTTAGCGTTACCATACCATTTGGAATATCTTCGTACTCTTTTACTTCAACACAAACCCAGTAACCATCTTCATCAGCAGTTTCATTTTCCACAACAAATGAACCAAATTGTTCAATTGGATTAACAACCTTTTTAATTTCGCTTATACGCTCGCTTAACCTTAATGACGCTTTGGGTATTTCAACTAAATATTAGTCTCCAGAACATAAAACTCGAAAACCTACTAACATTAATTCACCAAGCTCTTTAATTGTCTTATTTTGCATTGCTGTTTCTGACACTTTAATCCCCCCTCTACGATAAATTATAGTTTCTAGAAAACACCGATAAATACCTTCTACTTTCACAAACCTGACCCTTTTGTTTAAGTACACTTCTCCATGACCTACATAAATATCCGAATTTGTTTGAGGGTTTTGTTCCGTTATAATAGGAACAGCTAAGGAGAACCTAATATAATGGGTTCTCTTTTATCGTTATAGATATGATGGTAATGGCTTTTTATTCGGGCGCTTTTGTTTAAGATGGAAATTAGTTATTTCTGGTTAGAAAAAAGGAATGTCTCCAAAATTGAGACATTCCTTTAGACTATTTAGAGTACAACTTACTTTTTTTATATCAAAAACCTTGTTTAAAAATACTGGTTTCTAGGTCACGACTGAGTTGTCTGGAGACATAACAATGTTAACAGACATTAATGTTAGTAACTAAAGAACCGCTTAATATCAACGCTCAACACTCGTTTGTTCATTTTTTTAAGTTACATTATAGTTAGTAACTGTAAAATAACAATAAATATCGGATTAACCCCCGAATTTTGGACAT
>JAEWDX010000024.1 GCA_023389895.1 Bacillota bacterium | reverse complement strand
CCGAACTATTTTACGAAGCTACAATTAAGTACTTCGTAATAGTTCGGTTTTTACTTTCTTTGTACGTTGTTTCTCAATATATCATTCGGTTTTACGAAGTGGAAAATTAGTTATGTCCCAGCCTCATGCAGGCAAAGTCCTATATTTGTTAGGGTGTTAGGGAGCATCTAAAGGGGCAAGAAAACGATGGTGTAGTATCATTACCACCCTTCACAGCATATATCACAAGGTTACGGGTTTTTTTGCGATCATTTCGATTTCTACGTCCGCATTAAGTGGTAGGGTTAAAACTGCTACACAGGTTCTAGCAGGATATGGCGCGGAAAACTGCGTTTCATAGACCTCATTCATTGCAGCAAAATTATTCATATCCGTTAAGTATACATTTACTTTAACTACATCATCTGGCGTAAGGTCAGCTGATTCTAATACCTCAAATAAATTGATAAAGCACTGCTTCGTTTGTGCTTTAATATCACCGTTCATTTTTTCTGCTGAAGCAGAGTTCATTGCGGTTTGACCTGAAAAGTAACGAATTCTCCAGCATCCACTGCGTGTTAATAGGGTCCAGATGCTACCGTACCCGTTGCACCATAAGCCTTTCTACTCATAATGTTCCTCCTCAATAATAAATTAATTTAAAATATAGCATAATAATTACATTTTTACCTGAAAATATACTTTACATTATCGTTTAAGAATTAAATTCTTATTGTAACCTCCCCAAAATTTTTTCGTCCAATAGTTTGATAAAAATTTTTCGAAATAAAGGAGTAAATAATTATGAAAAAATGGTTTCTTGTATTAACTTTAACATTATCCGTAGCAATGGTGGCTGCGTGTGGAAATAAGGAAACGGACAATAGCAGTTCAAACAAACAGGACATTTCGTTAGAAGAGATTTTCACACAAACGAAAAATGCGATTGCCGAGGATTTAAAGGCTGATGGAATGGATGAGCCAATTGTGGATGGGAAATTAATGTCTTATTTTGAAGTTGATTTGATGGCTGCTGAAAATCCTGAACGTGATGTTTACTTAGAAAAGCTTGGGATTAAGGAGGAGCAATTGAAGGCGGGCTATGTCATTGCGGCAATGATGAGTGTGAATTCGGATGAGATCATTTTGCTTGAGGCAAAGGATGAGACAGAGGTTGCTTCTTTAAAAACTGCGTTAGAAAAGGAACTAGCAGCGCAAACACAAACGTGGGAGCAATATTTGCCTGACCAATTTGAAAAGGTGAAAAATAATATCATCAAAACGAATGGAAACTTCTTAATTTATATCACATACGATTACCCTGAAAAAATTGCTGAGATTTTTAATGCACAAACTAAGTAATGGTTTTTAGTAGCTTACTGTTTTTGTATTACTTTTTGCCACTTACACTACTTGTTTATTTTATCAGTCATACTAAATGGAAAAATATTATTTTGCTCGTAGTCAGCTTAATTTTCTATGCATGGGGCGAACCGGTTTACGTTTGCTTAATTATTTTTTCTTCATTGACAGATTATGTGTATGGCTTACTCATTACAAAATATAAACACAGTAAACCAAAGGCTGCAAAGCTAGTGCTCATTGCGTCACTTGTAACAAGTATTGCGGTACTTTCCTTTTTCAAATATGCCGACTTTTTAATTCAAAATATAAATATGATTTTTGGTACGGAGTTGGCATATTGGGAACTGCCTTTGCCGATTGGGATTTCCTTTTATACTTTTCAAACAATGTCGTACATCATTGATGTGTATCGCGGGAAGGTTAAGGCGCAACGAAATTTCATTTCGTTTGCGATGTATGTGACGCTTTTTCCGCAGCTTATTGCTGGACCAATTGTCCGTTATGAATGGATTGAAAAAGAAATTGCCAACCGCAAAGTATCTGTCGCATTGTTTTCTGATGGTGTGAAGCTCTTTATTATTGGGCTTGGGAAAAAGGTGCTGATTGCAAACCAAATCGGTTTGGTTTGGGAAGACATTCAAAGCATGCCTTCGTCTGAACTATCGATTGCCACAGCATGGCTTGGGATAATTGCATTTTCCTTTCAAATCTATTTCGATTTCAGCGGATATTCAGATATGGCGATTGGCTTAGGAAAAATGTTCGGCTTTCATTTCCCACAAAATTTCAACTATCCTTTCATTTCACGAAGCATTGCAGAGTTTTGGCGGAGATGGCATATGACGCTCGGTGGCTGGTTTCGTGAGTATGTGTATATTCCCCTCGGCGGCAATCGCAAAGGTCCGACGAGGACATACATTAATTTGCTGATTGTTTGGATGCTGACGGGATTTTGGCATGGGGCGAGCTGGAATTTTATCATTTGGGGACTTTATTTTGGTGTGCTCATTTCACTCGAACGGCTATTTTTGCAAAAAGCTTTGCTGAAACTTCACCCGATTTTTCAACATCTGTATTTTATCTTCTTTCTATTAGTTGGCTGGGTGTTTTTCATTTTTGAAGATTTGCAAGCAGGCTTACAATATTTAACGGTTATGTTTGGCATCGGTGGGCAACCAGTTGCTAATCAAGCATTTGTATATTTTTTGTGGTCAAATCTGATTTTGTTATTGATTGCAGTAGTCGGTTCGTTGCCACGCTCGATGCTTTTGAGGCGCATCGCTGTTTTCCCACGTTTACAGCCATTATTTTATTTCGTAATTATCGTTTTATCGACCGCTTATTTAGTCGGTGCAACATATAATCCATTTTTATATTTCCGTTTCTAAGGGGGGCATAATGGCACTTTTTCCCAAGCGGTTTCGAGCTTCATTATCTTTTTGGCAAAAAAGAAGGCAATATGTCGATAGCAAACTTATAGCAGGTGGGTTTATTTTGTTCATTTTTGCGGTCGGTATTTGGAATTTATTCTCCCCTGATCAAGAATTTTCTGAGCAGGAAAACCGCATGCTTACCCAAAAACCAACGTTAACATTAAAAGGAATGCTCTCAGGAAAATTTATGAAAGATTATGAAGCATACTTGTCTGACCAGTTTGCAGGGAAAGTAGGTTGGACAACTTTGAAGGCGAAGGCAGAACAATGGCAAGGAAAGCATGAAACTAATGGGATTTTTATTGCGAAAGATGGCTTTTTATTAAATAAATTCACAAATAAAAATGATTCATTAATACGTAATCTCGAGTATGTTAACAATTTTTTACAAAAGGATAAAGAGCGTAGAGTGTCGCTCATGCTTGCACCGACTTCTATAGAGTTTTACAAAGAAAAGCTGCCATTATTTGCGCAAGTTGCTTCGCAGAAAGAAGTATTGGATATAGTAGAAAAACACCTTGGAGGAAGCATCGAGCTTCTTAATATTTATTCAGCCTTATCAACGCATAAGAATGAAGAAATTTATTTCAAAACAGACCATCATTGGACGATGAGAGGCGCTTATTATGCATATGTGGAAGCTGCAGCATCACTTGGCTTTGAACCATATTCATTGACTGATTTTACTACTAAGGACATGTCCACTGATTTTCTCGGTACGTATGCGGCAAAGGTTGTCGGCTTTCCAGTCCAGCCTGATACGATTGAAGTATTCCTGCCCCGTTTTCCGGTGCAATATAAGGTCACATATGAAGCAACAGGCGAAGTAACTGATTCT
>JAEWDX010000022.1 GCA_023389895.1 Bacillota bacterium | reverse complement strand
GTGTTACTTATATTTGGACAAGCTAGCTGAAATAGAACTATTGTAAAAATCTTCAACTATCGATATATTAAATGTTAGCAAAGGAGGTTGCAAAGTGCTGAAAATTTTTAGAGGCTGTTTGCTGCTTGGTTGTATTACTTTAACGTTCTTATTAGCTGGATGTTTTAATCAGCAAACCCCTGTTGAAAAAATCTATGAAGTTTTTGAAAAGGTTGTCGTAGCGGAGAAACTATTTGAAGAGCAACAAGATCCACTTGTTAAGCTAGAAAAAGAAGAGCAAGTTATTTATGATAAAATTATTTCATTGGGCCTGAAGGAGACGGAAGAAATCTCGGCTTTGACCACTGAAGCATTGGATATTGTTAAGCAAAGAAAAGAACATATGGAAAAGGAACAGCAAAGTCTCGATGAATCAAAATCTGAATTTGTATCTATTAAGCTACTATTAGAGGAAATGGATGAGTCAGCGCAAAAAAAGAAAGCAAAAGAACTTTATGATCTTATGATGGAAAGATATCGAGTTCATAAGGAATTATCCGATGATTATCTTGCTGCTTTAGAATTAGATAAAGAGCTTTATGAGATGTTTAGAGAAGATGATATTCAACTTGAGAAGCTTCAGGATCAAATTGTAAAAATCAATGAAAAGTATAGTGGAATTTTGACCGCAAATCAAGAATTTAATGAGAAGACGAAGCAATATAATGAAACAAAAATATCCTTCTATAAAGAGTCTGGAATGGATATAAAAATAAATGATGAAAAAAACTAAACCCACATTTTGCATGTGGGTTTAGTTTTTTATGATTATTTCCTTGTTATAATACATCTGATAAAAATTCGTTCTTAGTATAACAGTTACAAGAGTTGATATGATACAGATAAAAAACCTAGCGTGATTATAATTACCGTGAAAATAGTGTAAAAAGATATTGATTGATGTGAGTGAAGGTTAATTTCCTCGTATTAGCTATATACTCATAATTAATGTGTATCATTTTTGTTGCAAAAAATATTGATACAGAATATGATATGGATAAAAGAAACATCTTGGACGCAGTTTTTTACTTTTTTCCAAGTGTTCAATTTTTCTAAAACAACTTAGATTTGGGCAATCTATAGAGTATGTGAATGGATCAAATAAATGACATCTTTTTAAAGGAAAGGGAAGGGTGACTTATATGGTATCGAAAATAGCACAATCCGATTTGAAAAGACAGCTTGAGATCGTGGAAGAACAATTTCAAACGTTTCAAATTTTAAATGAAGAGGGAGAAATCGTTAATGAATCCGCAATGCCAAATTTAAGTAATGAAGAGTACCAAGAATTAATGCGTCGAATGGTTTATACACGGATTCTTGATCAACGTTCAATCTCTTTAAATAGACAAGGAAGACTTGGTTTCTACGCTCCAACTGCTGGTCAAGAAGCTTCACAGCTAGCATCACAATTTGCTTTAAAGAAAGAAGATTTTATCCTTCCTGGGTATCGTGATGTACCCCAATTGATTTGGCACGGTCTTCCTTTATCCCAAGCCTTTTTATGGTCGCGTGGTCATTATGAAGGCGGTAACATTCCAGAAGGTGTTAATGTGATTGCTCCACAAATAATTATTGGTGCACAATACATTCAAGCTACAGGAGTAGCTTTAGGAATGAAAAAGCGTGGAATAAAAGCGGTTGCCATTACTTATACAGGAGATGGCGGAACCTCCCAAGGTGATTTCTATGAAGGAATAAACTTTGCGGGTGCATTTAAGGCCCCAGCTATTTTTATTGTTCAAAATAATCGCTTTGCTATATCAACACCGGTTAGCTTGCAATCAGCTGCTACAACTCTTGCGCAGAAGGCTGTTGCAGCAGGAATTCTGGGTATTCAAGTGGATGGAATGGATCCGTTGGCAGTCTATGTTGCTGTCCGTGAAGCGCGCGAGCGGGCGATAAATGGTGAAGGTCCTACATTAATAGAAACACTTACTTATCGCTATGGTCCGCATACAATGGCGGGGGATGACCCAACACGTTATCGTACATCTGATCTTGATAATGAGTGGGAAAGAAAGGATCCGCTCGTTCGTTTCCGTAAATTTCTTGAGAATAAAGGCTTATGGAATGAAGAGATCGAAAATGGAATCATTGAAAAAGCAAAAGAAGATATTAAGGTAGCAATTAAAGTGGCAGATGATACACCGAAACAAAAGGTGACCGATTTAATTTCGATTATGCATGAAGACATGCCGTTTAATTTACAAGAACAATATGAAATGTATAAAGAAAAGGAGTCGAAGTAAGCCATGGCGCAAATGACAATGATTCAAGCAATTACAGATGCATTACGCACAGAATTACGTAATGATCCGAATGTATTAGTATTCGGTGAAGATGTAGGCGTTAATGGTGGGGTTTTCCGTGCAACTGAAGGTTTGCAGAATGAATTCGGAGAAGACCGTGTTTTTGATACACCACTTGCAGAATCTGGAATCGGTGGTCTAGCAGTAGGTCTTGGTTTACAAGGATTCCGTCCAGTTCCTGAAATTCAGTTCTTCGGGTTTGTTTATGAGGTAATGGATTCGATTTCTGGACAGCTAGCACGTATGCGCTATCGTTCAGGTGGTCGTTATCACTCACCGGTTACCATTCGTTCACCATTTGGAGGGGGTGTACATACCCCTGAGATGCATGCTGATAGTTTAGAGGGATTAATGGCGCAACAGCCGGGTTTAAAAGTGGTTATCCCGTCAACTCCTTATGATGCGAAAGGGTTATTAATTTCAGCGATTCGTGATAATGATCCGGTTATTTTTCTTGAACATATGAAATTATATCGCTCCTTCCGCCAAGAGGTTCCAGAAGAAGAATATACAATTCCATTAGGAAAAGCGGATGTGAAACGTGAAGGCACTGACTTATCTATTATTACTTACGGAGCTATGGTTCATGAAGCTTTGAAGGCAGCAGATGAATTGCAAAAAGAAGGGTTTTCTGCTGAGGTGATTGATTTATGTACTATCTCACCAATTGATATTGAAACGATTATCACTTCAGTCGAGAAAACAGGCCGAGCAATCGTAGTGCAAGAGGCGCAGAAGCAAGCAGGAATAGCTGCTAATGTAGTGGCGGAAATTAGTGATCGGGCGATTTTAAGCCTGGAGGCACCAGTGCTTCGTGTTACTGCACCTGATACAGTATTTGCTTTTCCGCAGGCTGAAACTGTTTGGCTGCCAAACTATAAAGATATTATTGAAACAGGGAAAAAAGTCTTAACATTCTAATGGAGAGCGGGGTGAATCGAAATGTCATTTCAATTTAAATTGCCTGATATTGGTGAAGGAATTCATGAAGGTGAAATTGTTAAATGGTTTGTAAAAAAAGGAGATAAAGTGAAGGAAGATGATGTGCTTTGTGAAATACAGAATGATAAAGCGGTCGTTGAAATTCCATCTCCCGTTGAAGGAACTGTTGAAGAAATTTTAGTTGCTGAAGGTACGGTTGCGACAGTCG
>JAEWDX010000422.1 GCA_023389895.1 Bacillota bacterium | reverse complement strand
TAAATGGGCACGCTGTTAATGTCGCATTAATCTCAAAAACAGCCTGTAAATTGGCACATGTCATCACCTTTTCTGGTGAGCCATCTGTAATGATCGAGCCCTCTCTCATCGCAATCATATAATGCGAAAAACGAGATGCATGGTTTAGATCATGCAGTACCATAACAATTGTTTTTCCCTCTTCCATATTTAATTTTTGCAATAATAAGAGAATATCTAGTTGATGTGCTAAGTCTAAATAGGTTGTCGGTTCATCTAAAATAAGGATTTCAGTATCTTGCGCAAGTGCCATTGCTATCCATACGCGTTGTCTTTGTCCACCTGATAATGAATCAACCGGTCGATCCCTCAGCTCACTTAAGCCAGTCACTTCAATTGCCCAGTTAATATACTCTAAATCGTCCTTTTTTAATGAGCCAAAACCACGCTTATGTGGGTATCTTCCATATGACACTAGCTCATATACTGTAAGACCAGGCGGTGTATCAGCTGATTGTGGCAATATCGCCATTCTTTTTGCAACTTCCTTTGTTGATAATTGCTGGATTGCACGGCCATCTAAATGAACAGCACCTTTTTGCACCTTTAAAATTCGTGCAATTGCCTTTAATAAAGTTGATTTTCCACATCCATTAGGACCAATAATTGTAGTGATTTTTTTTTCGGGAATTTTCACACTTAGTTCATTTATAATCATCGTATTTGCGTAACCTACCGCAACTCTGTCAACACTAAGAATGGACATATATTTCTTCCTTTCCAACTTTTGATAATGAGAATCATTTTCATTATCAGTATAAGTTAAACTAGTGGCATTTTCAATCAATTTCTAAAGCATAAACGATTGATTATTTAAAAAGACAGCCTTAAAAATAAAATTGTAAAAAAATCTTCACATTTTCTACAAAAATATCCAATCATTCCTTTTATTACATGTAAAAAACCACTCAATCACCCTATACGGATGCTTGAGTGGTTATAGATATCGACATAAAATCACAACTGTGTAGCCCGTCTTTTTTAAATCCTATTTAACTATTTTTTCGAATCAAGTAATAAATTCACGAACGTATCAAGCTGAAGCTCTAATGAGCAAGCACTCAGTAATAAAGAAAAGCACAGCAGCAATGTTGCTATCATCTGAGATTTTATCATATTATTCATTGGTAAATCTCCTTCGTCACTATATTGATAATGATTATCATTATTAATATACTGATTAAGGCTTCGTTCTACAATGGAGTATCTAGGGAAATTTGAAGGACTTTCAGCAACTTTAAGTCGATGCAACTCTCTCGTTCTAAATTGGGCAGGTGAAACACCTTTTCTTTTTTTAAAAATTCGGCTGAAATAATAAACATCCTTATAACCAATGCTTGCCGCAATTTCCCGGATAGAAGCATCAGTTTTCATTAAAAGCTCTGATGCCATCTCAAGTCGAAACCGAATTAAATAATCGATTGGACTTATGCCTGTATGCTCTTTAAACAATGATGACAAATGATAAGCACTGTAATTAAATACTTCAGCAAGAGAATCTAGTGTAATAGGCTCAGCATAGTACTCTTGAATATAGGTGATTATTTGGGCAGGTATACTTGTCTGCTTTACCTTAATATCTTTTCTATGTAACTCTGTTAAAACATCATGAATCAATTGATAAAACAGTGATTTAACATTAAATCTTTCAATAGCCTCTTGCTTCCTCCATTTTTTATCCATTATTTGAATTTTGTTATAAAGTAAGATTGCGTTGCTAGGGGTGAAACTATATTGAGTGTGAAAGGGGTTATTCTTTTCCAAGCATTTCTGCCTACTTTCCTCTGGAATCAAAGCCCGATAATAAATAGCATAGTATACAAACTTCTCGCTGCTCGGAATAATAGTAAGTATTGTCCCTTTTCCACTATGTAGCAACTGAAATCCCGTTAAAAAATATTCTGTCTGATCTAACTGTACTTGTGCACTTCCACGTATTGAAAATAGAAACATATTAGCAGGAATACTATATTGATTAAGGACCTCACTATGCATCATTTCTATATGGCGAACGTCAAGAACTTTAATCATTGCATGGTTCCAGAGTAATATTTGCTCATGATCTAGCTTCACATTGAGCAATTCCTTTCAGCTTATAACTACATCCATTTCTTTTGAATTTTCGTACCATTTAAAAAGAAGTCCTTCAAACAAGACTGAAAGACTTCTTCTAAGAGCAGTTCAATATTAGCAAAGTTTAGCTTTTAAATACATGCTATCTTTTGCGCAAATGCATTCATCACATCATCAATTTTCTTGAAATTAGACAATACCCCATAATTCATCCAAGTAAAAAAATCTACTTCATATACTTGCTTTTTCTTCACAGCTGATAAATCTTGCCACACAGGTTCATTAAATAACGTAATCTGTTCTTGCTCTTCAAGATCAAGCGTAATGAATAAATGATCAGCATCAAGCCGAGACAATTCCTCTAATGAAAGCTCAGCCCTCCTTATTTGAGGTGCTAAATGTTTTACACCCATCGGCAGCTTTAGGCCGAGATCTTTATATAAGATTGGACCCGTATACCCATAATCAGGACCCGCATACAGAATAATTTTATCTGCAGAAATACGTAAACAAGCGACCGTTTCATTAACATTATGAAGAAGTTTTTTCGCTTCATCGGCTTTTGCTTCATATTGTTCAATAATTGCTTCAGCTTGTTTGACATGCCCAAAAAGATCAGCAATGGTTCGCAATATCATTCTCCATTGCTCCCCAGGATAGGGCAGTTTATACGTTGGGGCTACCCGTTCATACTGAGCAATCGAAACCCAGCGCTCCATGCCATCCTCAACCATAATGAGATCGGGCTTAAAGCTTGATAAAGTCAAATAATCTTTTGCAGCAATATCAACAATCGGTGTTTGTAGCAGATTCAAATAATTTTGCTTCCCCCATCCGCTATGAAAGCTTTGAGCAACTGGTGTTATTCCAAGTGCTAATAAAAAGTCCTCTAAATATGGGGCAAACACTTTTATATTCATTTGATGACTGCGCCGATACTGGCCAGGGGTAATTCCAACAGACTGCTTAAATCTTCGATTGAAATAATATTCATTACTGTAGCCAATATGATCAGCAATCGTATGAAGCTTATTATCAGTCATTACTAATAATTCCTTTGCTTTATCAATTCGTACTTGATTTAAATATTGGCTTGGTACTTGTCCTGTCTGTTTTTTAAATAGCTTCACATATTGCCATCTGCTTGTTTTTGTCATTTCTGCCAGTGTATCAACAGTTAAATTTTGTTGATAGTTTTGCTTTAAATATTCGATGGAGTCCTCTAAATCTTTAACAACATCCCTCTCCAATGTCGATAACTGATTTTGTTTAAAAATAAACAAAAGCAATTCCTGAAGCTTAATATAATTGTGATATTGGATGAGTTCATTTTCTATATCAAATTGTTTGTAAATAGCTTCTACTAGCTCACGGCAAATAGAATGGGGTGTACAATTTATTTCACCTTTAGATCGAGCCAATGGACTGACTATCTTACTTTGTCCGTATTCCATTTCCTTTATATTTAACTGGTAAAAACTTATATTTTCCCCACCATGGATCATAAAGGCTTCACCGTACCCGATAATAAATCCGCAGCCCATTTTTAGTGAGTGTACTACATTACCAATAGTAACTGTCCCAGTGCCGCTCTTCATAATTAAAATAAGATAATCACCTTGACATATTATTTCACTGTTATGAACATTTGATTGATTATACTGGATACTTTGTAATTTATAATGAAATAAATGACTATTCGTTCCTAATTTTACTTTCTTCACAATCTTCAACTCCGAATGAGAATGATTATCATCATTTTAAAACAAAAAAGTAAGCTATTCAATATGAAAATAGCTTACTTGTATTCTTACTTCACAAATATGTTTAATAGATCATCGATTTTCATCGTATTCGCCGTAATTGCCCCGGACTGCCAGTATGTACGGTCTACAATATGAACATTTCCTTTCTTCACTGCCGGAACTGATTGCCACATTGAGTTTTCTAAATATTCTACAGATGCTTTATTCTCTTCTGAATCCCACTCTCCGTTCGATGGGAATAATATAATATGATCTGCATCCAGCTCCATAAGCACTTCCTCTGATAAAAGCTCATGAAACTCTTTCATATTCGCCGCAAATGGGTGTGGTGTTAAACCAAACTCATGATAAATATTGCCGATATATCTGTTCTTAACTCCGAATAATGCTAATGTATTGTCACCAATGTTCAAACGAACGACAGCTACTGTTTCATCACCGACTGCTTCATCTAATTTCGCTTTTGCATCAGCTACTTTCTCCTCATATGCTTTAACTACTTCATCTCCTTTCTCTTTTTTCCCTAAAAGATCAGCAATTGTTTTTGTTATTTCAATTGGATTGTTCAAAATTTCCTCTTGTAAACGGTAAGTTGGTGCTATTTTAGATAATTGTTCATACTTTGCTGCATCAGTTGCACCATCGGCAATAATTAAATCTGGCTTCTTATCAAGTAAAAATTCAATATTCCCTGTCACATCGAATTCAGGAGCATCGAGGTTAAGATAATCTTGCTTCCCCCAAAGTGGATGATACCACTGAACAACTGGCTCAACTTCTAATGCTTTAAGATAATCTTCTAAATAAACGGCTGCGACTCTTTCTGGTTTTGTTGGAATCTCTACCTCACCAAATTCATCTATAACCGTTCTTGTATCGCCATCTAATTTTTTGTCTTCCTCTTTTTCTGTTTGCTTTACTTCCTTATCTGCATTTTTACTAGCATTATTACTGCAGCCAACTAGCCCACCAATAATAATAAGTAGAGCCATTAATAAATAAATCGGCTTTCTTTTCATTTGTTTGCTCATACCATTCACTCCTATAAAATAGTTTCCATTGTTATTCATTGAAAATGATTATCATTATCTTTATAACAAAACTTATCATATCTTAAAAGATTCAGTAAGCTCAATACATTTTTTAAATTCTTTTTTATACTTTTGAGCTTTCAATATGATAAAACCGCTGTTTTTGCTCATCAGATAATTGATAAGCAAGACAGCGGTTGATTTTTGGTAAATTATTGTAGATGTTTCAAAACATCATCAATTTGTTGCGTTTTTAAAAATAACCTTCATTAAATCTTAGCTTTTCTGATTTTTTCAGAATCACTTATTTGCAGAAAAGGAGTGGGTTCGCCTACACTGTATAGCTGCAAATAATGCATAGCCCTTGTACAAGCAGTGTAAAACAATCTGCGCTCACTTTCATCATTGTATACTTCTGCCGATGCATCATAAATAATAACAGCATCGAATTCAATTCCTTTAGCTAAATAGGCAGGAATGACAACAATCCCTTGTTCATATTCAATTGAATCGCTTGTCACAAGTTTACAATCTTCAATCTTGTGCAAGCCCTCATAAGCAACCCGGCTTTCTGAAGCGGATTTACATACGATTGCAATCGTATGATATTGCTGCTTACGCAATTCTTCAACCTTTGAGATGATATACCTATGCAGTTCAGCACGATCAGATAATTGTGTTAACAAGGGCTTCTCTCCGTTACGGTCAAAAGCAATAATTCGTTCGCCACTAGGGATAAGCATACGGGTAAATTCTACAATCGGTCTTGTCGATCTGTAGCTGCGCGTCAAGTTGATCATCTTCGTTTCCTCTGGTCCGTATATGCCAGCAAGCATTTGGAAATCTGTCATTTCATTAGCATGAGGAAAGATTGCTTGGTTGAAATCTCCGAGCATCGTCGTCTTCGCTGAAGGAAATAGGCGCTTCAAAAATTCAATTTGAAATGGAGAATAGTCCTGTGCTTCATCTATGAGTACATGCTTGATCGCATAATTCGTTTGAAAGCCCTGGATCAGCTCCTGCAAGAACAAAAACGGTGTCGCATCCTCGTATAATAGCTGCCCATCAGCTAGCATTTTCACCGTCATTTGGCAAACTTCCTCCCAATTCTCAGGAGCTTTTTCTTTAGACCACTGTTTTATTCGGGCTGGTTCAGTGAAGATCTGCTGATATATTTTCGTAAAATCAATAAAACGTAGTGCTTGCACCCATTCACGAATCGGCTTTAATTTTCTGCGAACGATCATAAGGGCAAGTATTTTTCTTTCTCTTTCATCATCATCAAAAGTGTTTTCCATCTGGTCACGCTTTTTTTGTAAGTAAGTATAAGCTTTTTGATAATCTTCCTTACTAAGTAACTCCATTTCCTCCTGTACCCATTGTTTATTCAATTCTAGCTTTTCAGCCTTATTGATCTCCCCATCCAACCATTCTTTCAGCTTCTCAATCCTATTCTGAAAACGAAGCGAATTTTCATTCTGATAAAATCTTTCTGAAATCTCGTGTGCCGAGACGAGCGCCCTTCCCCTAAATTTTATCCCCTTAAAAATCATTCCAGATTCCTCAAGCGACTGGTGATATTTGTTGATCATCTCAAAGAAGTAAATAGATGCCTTGAAACGTATACATGCTAGTCTAGTCGAATAGGAAGGGCTATCTGCCTCAGTCAGCACATATTCTAATTGCTCGTAAGGATTTTCAACTTGAAAGTTGTGGCTTAGCCGATGATCCAAGTATTCCTGAAAGGTAACCTGCTGCATATTTTCTTCACCTAGCTCAGGCAGTACTCTAGAAACATAATTGTTAAACATGGCATTTGGCGAAAACAGGATGATTTGATCTGCCTTCAGCCATGAGCGATGCTTGTAGAGGAGATAAGCAATACGCTGCAGAGCAGCTGACGTCTTTCCACTCCCTGCAGCACCTTGAACAATAAGTAAGCGCCCATTTTCATGTCTGATAATCCGATTTTGCTCCTGTTGGATCGTAGCGACTATATTATGCATATGTTTATCCGTTCCTTTGCCAAGGGCCCGCTGCAAAATCTCGTCTCTAATCGTAAGGGTTGTATCGAACATTGATTCAATCACACCATTATCGATCATATATTGCCACTTTTCCTCCAATATGCCATGAACGATTCCTCCAGGCGTATCGTATTTGACTTGCCCAGGTGGAAAATCATAGAAAATGCTTGAAATTGGTGCTCTCCAATCGTAAATTAAGAAATTTTCACCACTTGTATCTGTTAGTGTAGAAATACCAATGTAGATGTTCTCTGCCTCTCGGGCTCCTTCCTCAATGAAGGTAATCCGTCCGAAGTAAGGCGCCTTATACATCCGTTGTAGTACGGATAAGCGATTCATGGCGTGACGATGAATACCTTGATTCACACTTAAGCCTTGAGCCTGTTGTCTTAATCCAATGATCGTCTCAAGATAATCATCAAACGTATCTGTATTCACCTTAACATCATCCCAAAAATGTCTTCGGATGTTGATAACTTCTTTACGCTGCCTGCTCGATTCATCCTTTAGCTTGCCAATTTGTTCCTTGATTTTCTTTAATATGCTATCCAATCGCTCCTGCTCCAACCGATGTACATGATTCATATTAACCACTCCTCATAAAAAAATGATAAATCAAGTTGACATTTAGAAAAGGATGCTGTAAAATTATAATAAGGGATATTATTTCTAATTTTACAAAATGATGTGTTTCCTTCCTACTTTATCATAGTTTTTCCTTCATAACAATATCTTTTAAAGAAAGCAGTTAAAGAAAAGCGAATCGTTTTTCTTTAACTGCTTTTATTTTTTTCAGAAAAGTCGTTCCCTCACTCTAGAGGGTTAAATTTCTACTCCAACACGCAAACTTCCAATACGTAAATGGCTAAAATTTAATGCTTTCACAGCTATATTTAAAACCAAATTAGAGATCGGTACTACAAAAATGACAACTTTATGAAAACGCTTCAAATCCCTATTGGAAATTTCATTCCCATGATATACTTATATTGTGAAATATTTCACAATTTTACCTAATTCCTCCATTATTTTTTTCCGACAAATCCACCTCTTCTATCCCAGAAACCTTTCTCAGAACAGCCAATACAAGGAAAACCAGTACGAATAGGAGAGCAATGTTCATGATTCCATCCGATTGTTTCACAAGCATTGAAGGCTGTCGGTCCTTTACACCCTAATTTCAACAAACAATAGCCTTTTTTAGCACCTTCATCATCATAGGATTCAGCAAATAGCTTTTGATCAAAGAATGGTTTTCGATGGCAGCTCATATGGACAGTTGTATGATAAAAAGCCTTCGGTCTAAGTTTTTTATCAAGCTCAGGTAATTCTCCATGAAAATGTATATGTAATAATGTGCCAATAATTACCTCAGCAACTGGAGGACAACCGGGAACGAGCGCAAGTGGAACTCCTTCTGGGATAATATCCGTTACTGCTAAGGCCTCAGTTGGATTTGGCGCCGCAGCTGGAAGTCCTCCCCATGAGGAACAGCTACCAAAGGCAATTACTGCTTTTGCCTGTTTAGCAATATGTATAATTTCTTCCTTAACCGATTTACCTGCAATCATCAGAAATTCATCTCGTTCTGAGATGCTTCCTTCAATAGCAAGAACATACTCTCCTCGATATTTTTCAAAAATTGTTTTCTTATGTTCCTCAATCTGAGCAGCACTTGCAGTAGAAAGAAGCTCACTATATTCTAGAGAAATATAGTTTAGCATCGTATCTAATGTGGAAGGCTCAAACGAACGAATAAAAGACTCTTTACATCCCGTACAATCTAGTGCACTAATCCAAATGACCGGCAGGCGTTGAGATGTTTGATTCAACATTTCCTCTGTTACATTTACTGATTCAAGCCATTGATAGTTTGACATAGATAGGCTTCCTTTCTAATCTAATCATTCTACTATTCTAAAAAGTTATATTACAAAGTAAATTTACCATACTTTGTTACTCTTTTCACAATGTCTGATGAAGTAATTCTTACAAAAAACGTAACTTATTTTTAATGATAAATACTTGGCTCTCACCTTACTGTACAATATATGATTGTCTATTAAAAAGGAAAGACGAAAAAGCCTTGAATCCAATACACAACTCAAGACTTTTTCTATCTATCCACTTCACCATTAGTTAACAAGAACATTCTCTATTTATTTTTTTGATTTAATAACCAATTCTTCTAACTTAGGATGCTGTCTATCTGTTAGAACGTTTGGGAATCGATTTAGGAAATCTTATCGAAGCGATTGAGGTTGTGAAACCTTAACTGTCACGTTCACTTGATAGCGCCTATTATCGTCTTCATCATTGAGAATAAAAACATTAAATGTAACTAGTTATAATCAAACATAATTAATTGATTGCCTTTTCATTAATCCAACATTAAAATTGGCTATATGAACGTTGAAAAAGTTCGGAGGTATATCAATGAATGTAAATCAGCAAACATTACTAGATTTGATGAGAGAAGATGTCCCGTATTTCGATTTAACAACACATTTATTAAACATTGGGGAGCGAGCTTGTATAATGGAATTTTATACGAGAGAGAATGCCGTTCTTTGTGGCAGTGAAGAAGTACGAACTATTTGTAGTAACGTAGATGCAGACGTAACCAAGTTTATTCCATCTGGAACGGCTCTTTCTGCAAATGAAACATTTTTTATTGCTGAAGGCACTTTTTCGGCACTTAACAATATTAGTAAAGTTGCCCAAAATATCTTCGAGTATGCTTCTAGTATAGCCACGAGAACAAATCAATTACAGCAAATTGCCAGGAAAGTGAATCCTAACATCAGTATCTTAACAACAAGAAAAGTTTTCCCAGGCACGAAAGAACTTGCCATTAAAGCTGTTTTGTCCGGCGGAGCATACCCTCATCGACTTGGTCTATCTGAAACAATTCTATTATTTAAACAACATATTGCTTTTCTTGGTGGCTTTGAGATGTTAGATAAAGAAGTAAAAAATATAAGAGCAAAAGATTGCGAGAGAAAAATAATTATTGAAGTAGAATCAAAAGAAGAAGCACTGCAAATTAAATCCTACTCGATTGATGGAATCCAGTATGATAAATTTTCTTCCAAAGAATTAAAGGAAACCATTACACTAATGAAAGAAATAAATCCTCACCTTATCCATTTAGCCTCCGGTGGAGTGAATGAGCAAAACGCCGCAGAGTATGCTGATACGGGAATTGATGGCATTGTGACAACATCTGTCTACTTTGGCAAGCCAACTGATATTGGAGTGCGTTTTTTACCAGTTTAAGTAGCTACCTTATGAAACGATTGAGGTAACTAGTGGTTTCATATTGATTTTCTTACAATAGATATTATTGAACAAATTGTGACATATCATTTTTAATTTTAAAAATATTTACTTTCACTTACTATATGATATTATTTGAATATAATTATACCTATTCATAACTGATCATAATCAATTATAACCGGATATAGTTTAATATAGTATGGAGGTAATTTTTGTGAAAGAAAAAAGAAAATATTTTATTAGCATGATGCTTCTGCTTATGAGCATGCTTTTATTAACTGCCTGTGGAAGCAATTCGGAGCAAGCAAAGAAAGAAGAAAATCAAGCGGAGACGCAGCAACCATCTGGTCAAAATAGTGAAACTAATAAGGAACAAACAGATGAGCCACTTTTTGCTTATGTTGGTGCCGGATTAAAAGATCCTTTCGAAGAATTAATGGAAATGTATAAGCAAGAAACAGGTAAAAGCATTGAAACAAGCTATAATAATTCTGGTTCATTAGTGACACAGCTAGAA
>JAEWDX010000388.1 GCA_023389895.1 Bacillota bacterium | reverse complement strand
CTCGAAGTGGAGTTCTTACAACCCGTTAATCTACGATAAAGAAACTGATGATAATACCCATATGTCATTGGCTGAGTACAAGTTCAATAAAGAGAGTTGATGGACCGTCTAACATTGGCGGTCTCTTTCATTTATATTTAGAAAATAGCACGGCTTGGTTTACTACACAATCAATCTCTGATAAATCACATATCTTAAAGCATTATACAAAAGGAGGTGATAAAATGGTACAAGTTCTTGATTACCAAGCAACTGAACCTCTAAGCATTTTCAACCCAGCAAATGCTTTTACAATTCCACAAGCTCCATTTAAAGTTATTTTAGCCTCGATTCAAATAAAAATCCCAGGCACCGCTTCAAGAAATAATAACGTTGAGCTCGTTGCAACCGTGGGTGTGGAAGGGATTACGAATATTTCCCAAATTGTATTTAGAATCTTTCGTAACGGAAAAGAAATCTTTAATACTCAAGATGGAGTAGAATCAGCTGGTTCAGAAATAAACTACACCTTTACATTTCAAGCTATTGATTCCAATTTAATCGCTGGCACTAACTTCTATCAGCTTACCGTTGAGAATATTACACCTAACACTCAAGCAAACGTTGTTGGACCCCTCTCTTTTAGTGGACTAGCTATAAAAAGAACAAACTAATCGCTCTTTCTATGCACCTTAGCCATGTACCAGTAATTAATTCAACACTTGAATCAAAATAAGCAAGGCTTGAAAAAATATGTATCGTGAAGGCGGGACAGGAAGCTTGTCCCGCCTTTTTTTCGAAAAAATGGGTTCAATACAAGGCGAACCTTTTACTTGAGAGGAACCATCTTATTTTTACTATCATAATTATACAAATAAGAAAATAAAGAAGGTGGTTCTAATAGGATCTTCAATATATTTAGATGTTTTGTCCAAATTTGGTATTGGAGGTGCCCATCCAGGTGGTCTTGAATTAACAAAGGAAATATTTAAGAATGTCAAAATGAACAAAGCATCTCACCTTTTAGATGTTGGATGCGGTACCGGTCAAACTGCTGCTTATTTAGCTGCCGAATTCGGCATAAAAGTAACAGGAATCGATATCAACCCGGTAATGGTGGAGAAAGCCAGGAACAGAATGGCCCAATACCAATTACCTGTGGAAATTATCCAGGGCTCGATTGAAAAATGCCCATTAATAGATGAAACATTTGATTTTATTATTTCAGAGTCCGTTCTTTCTTTTGTAAATAAGCCTAGAGCCCTTAAAGAAATATATCGATTATTGAAGAAGGATGGTCGTTTTTTTGCTAATGAGATGATCACTAATGAACCTCTCACAGCAATTGACGAGGAGGAAATTAATCAATTTTATGGATTAGATAGCGTCCTTATGGGGAAGGAGTGGGTCGCTATATTTAATCAAACCGGTTTTAAACATACCGAAATTATTAAACAAAGCCCACCTGTTTTTCAAAATCAATCACTGCCTGAATTCCAGCTTTCAAAAGATATTGGGCCTTATCATTACTCTATATTGAATCGGCATTTTAATATCGTAGAAAAATATCAAGGAATTTTAAACTATGGCATTTTTTCTTGTACGAAATAATATTTTTAGCGGCTCTAATTAAACCAGGCTTGCAGTTAAAAATCTACTGAAAGCCTGGTTCTTGTTAATGCTTAGATGTTACAACACTTTTCGTGAAAATCACTACCATCCCTTTGCAAATGCAAAGTATTCTCCTAAAAATGATTGCATCGAACTAGGTAATAATTGGAAGAATAATCCTTTATATTTTATATCGAGTAGACCAGCAATGAGAAAAATGATGATAATAATAAAAGCAATAATAAGTTTTTTCTTTTTAGACTTCCTATTCAAAAGGTTCCCTCCACTGAAAAAATTTAATAAGAATGAGTTCTAATTCATATCGATTTTTACATTTCATTCCCTATAAAAATAGGGATAAAAACTCACCTTATTCATGATACTTCTAATCTAATAATTAATACAACTATACTAATAAATACCTTAGAGCCTCATTTGCTTTTCAGATGATTCACCAGCATCTTAAACTATGAATTTCAAAAAAAAGAACCTTTCAATCCAAAAGGTCCCTTTTTGAAATTCTTGAACTTTTCCATGCAATTCTTTGATACTAGTCCAAAGGATTAGCTAAAAACCAATTCTTTTTCCTCTATTTCTTCTTTTGCCACTTTTCCGCTTAGACCAAGAGTTTGCATTGTTGAAGTGTGAATCTCTTGGAAAAACTCCGGGTTTTCCACTAATGATAAGCCATAAGAAGGAATCATTTCTAAAATTTTTTCTCCCCATTCTTTCATATATTGCGGAAAACATTTTTCTAATACTTCTAGCATGACATGAACAGCGGTAGAAGCTCCTGGAGACGCACCAAGTAATGCAGCGATCGAGCCATCAGCAGCGGTAATCACTTCCGTACCAAATTGAAGCGTTCCTTTACCGCCTGCCTCTGTATCTTTGATAACTTGTACACGTTGACCCGCTACGACAAAATCCCAATCCTCAAGTCTAGCGTTTGGAATAAACTCGCGCAACTCTTCCATGCGCTGTTCTTTCGATAACATCACTTGCTGGATCAAGTATTTTGTCAATGACATCTCTTTTGCGCCCGCAGCTAACATCGTTAAGAGGTTATTCGGTTTTACGGAAGTGACCAAATCGAACATTGAACCCGTTTTTAAGAACTTTGGTGTGAAACCAGCAAATGGTCCAAATAACAATGATTTCTTATTGTTGATATATCGTGTGTCAAGATGCGGGACAGACATTGGTGGTGCGCCAACCTTAGCTTTGCCGTATACCTTTGCATGATGCCGCTCGATGATATCCGGATTATTACATACCATAAATATTCCACTTACCGGAAATCCTCCAATATGTTTTGACTCAGGAATACCCGTTTTTTGTAGTAAAGGCAGACTTCCTCCCCCACCACCGATGAAGACGAATTTAGCTGTATGATATTCGACAGCACCACTAT
>JAEWDX010000261.1 GCA_023389895.1 Bacillota bacterium | reverse complement strand
TTATATTAAAATAATATTATTTAACATTTTATCGAATCCCCCCCCCCCATAAATAATTGGACGTAGAAAATAGATAAAGGTTGCACAATTTCATTTTTTCGTTAAATAAAAGTTGCAAATTATTGCTAGTTTCCTATCTTTGTAGTAATTCTGCTTAACATTTGATAAGATAATAAAATGTAGAAGTATGACGGATGCCTTTGATTTTTAGGGAAAAATACGTCAAGGCGAATTTAATTATAAGGAGCGTCCCTTCATGATTACGTTTCTAAAAAAAACTCTTGGAGATACAAACGAACGTCGTTTGAAAAAATATTACAAGCTCGTATCACAAATTAATGAATTAGAGGATACATTTGCTGCCCTTACTGATGAACAGTTGAAACATAAAACACTGGAATTTAAGGATAGGCTAGCATCAGGCGTGACAATCAATGATATTGAAATAGAGGCTTTTGCAACAGTAAGAGAAGCTTCTAAGCGAGTGCTTGGCATGCGCCATTACGATGTTCAGTTAATTGGTGGTCTCGTTTTAACAGAAGCAAACATCGCTGAAATGGCTACTGGTGAAGGAAAAACATTAGTTGCCTCGCTGCCGAGTTATTTACGAGCGCTTGAAGGAAAAGGTGTACATGTTATTACTGTGAACGAATACCTTGCCAAGCGCGACCGAGATATGATTGGACAAATCCATGAATTTCTTGGATTAACTGTCGGTTTAAATCTTCCGATGATGGAGCCAGCTGATAAGAAGCAAGCTTATCTTGCCGACATCACCTATGGTGTTGGAACAGAATTCGGCTTTGATTATTTACGCGACAACATGATACAAAACCCTCTTGATAAAGTGCAGCGCCCTTATCATTTTGCCTTAATCGATGAAGTGGACAGTGTATTAATTGATGAGGCGAAAACGCCGCTGATTATTGCTGGAAAAATGCAAGCCAATTCGGATTTGCATTATATTGCTACAAGAGTCGCCAAAAGCTTTGAAAAGGATGTCGATTACTCCTTTGACGATGAAACAAAGGCAACAAGCTTAACGGATGAAGGCATTACAAAGGTTGAGAAAGCGTTTGGTGTCGATAATCTATATGATCTTGAACATCAAACCCTTTACCATTATGTCATTCAGGCAGTTCGCGCTCAAGTTATGTTTAAGCGTGATGTCGATTATATTGTGCAAGATGGAAAAATTATGTTAGTCGATATGTTTACCGGTCGAATAATGGAGGGGCGTACCCTCAGTGATGGCCTTCATCAGGCAATTGAGTCAAAAGAAGGCGTAGAAGTTACCGATGAAAATAAAACACAGGCTTCCATCACCATTCAAAACTATTTTCGCATGTATCCGTTCCTATCTGGAATGACAGGAACAGCCAAAACAGAGGAAAAAGAAATTAACCAAGTTTATGGGATGCAGGTTGTGCAAATCCCAACGAATCGTCCAATAATTAGAATGGACATGCCAGATAAAGTATTCCAAACCATTCAAGATAAATATACAGCTGTAACAGAAGCAGTAAAGGCAAGACATGCAACTGGTCAACCCGTTTTAGTTGGAACGACTTCCATTCTACAATCTGAAGAAATAGCGAAGTATTTCACTAAAGCAGGCCTACCTTTCGAAATATTAAACGCAAAGAGCGTAGAACAAGAAGTTCTGCTAATTTCAAGATCTGGACAAAGAGGCCATATCACGATTGCCACGAATATGGCTGGTAGAGGGACAGACATTCTTCTCGGAGAAGGGGTTGGCGCCTTAGGCGGTCTCCATGTTTTAGGAACAGAACGCCATGAAAGTAGAAGAATTGATAATCAATTAAAAGGGCGTTCAGGTAGACAAGGGGATCCTGGCTCTTCCCAATTTTTTATTTCACTTGAAGATGACATGTTTAGACGTTTTGCTAAAGAGGAACTTGAAAAGCTCCAAAAAAACCTTACGATTACGGAAGGCGGCATCGTTCAATATAAGAAATTATTTGAATTTGTCGATCGAATCCAAAGAATCGTTGAAGGTGCAAACTATTCCATGAGAGAATACAACTTAAAGCTGGATGATGTTATCAATGAGCAAAGAAACATTGTCTACACGTTAAGGAATAAAATTATTGAAGAAAATGATCATGTTGGCTTGCTAGAATCCATGGTAGAATCGGCGATAAATGTTGAAGTCGATAAAACATGTGCTGAAAATATTCTCTCGGAAAACTGGGATATTGAGTCTCTTTTTAATATGTTTGAGGTAATTCTTATGAAGGATAAACTTCAGGAGCCCCATGATTTTCAGGACAAGGACGAGATCAAGAGTTCACTTGTTCATGCTTTCACTGAGTATAAACAGGAGCTTGCAATGATCTCGGAAAAATATGAGCAAGAGCTTCACGGAAACTTAAAATCACTTATGACAGCGATTCTTGATTCCAACTGGATTTCACATATTGAAGCAATGACCCGTTTAAAAGAAGGAATTGGTTTACGTCACTATCAGCAGGAAGATCCGATGAGATTGTATCAGTATGATGGCTTGGAATTATTTACGAATTTTTACCATAAAACAGAAAAAGAAATCGCATTCCATGCCGCAAATTATTTAACCGCACTGCAAATGGATTAATGCTTAAGTTTAACTATAATCCTATAAAAGGAGCAAAAAAAAATGCTTTCAATTTTTCGACGGAAAAATAATGATGAGATAAAAAAACAAGGGAATGATAAAAGCTTCTCTTCTGAGGAATTAATTAACGAAAAAGAGGAAACGACAGAGAAAGAAATTGAAACAACTCTTTCCTTTCATCCAAGCTGGAATTTACCTCAAGAACAGCAATATGTATTCAGCTATCTAAATAATGAGCTAAAACCGTTAAAGCCAAACCAAATTTCGTTATCTGGAATCGAGATGAATGGTGACGCTAACGGGATTGAGGTAACGGCATTCATAAGAAACAGTCTACAAAAAGCCATTACTTTACAACCAGCCATTCTATTGCTTTTGGATAGTAATAACCAAACCATAGCTAGACACTCCTTCGAATTAAGTGAGTTAGGAGAACTCCCTGGAAAAAGCAGCCGCCCTTGGGTATTTGTTTTTCCTAAAGAAAGTGTTAAACAGCAGGAGTTCGATTATAAAAATTGGACGCTTGCATTTGAGCTTAGAAATAAACATGCGCTTGACCTAGATGAAAGTTGGAAAAGCTTTCTTTCTGAGGAAACGATTAAGCAATTGGAGAATATCGTAAATTCAGCTGAGCCTCCAAAAGAGGGAGAATTAAATGTAATGGGCCTTCAAGCTAAGCTTGATGACTCAGGAAACCTCCAAACAACGGTCTTCATTCGCAACGGCTCAAATAAAAATGTTCAAATTCAACAGTTGCCCCTCGTTGTGAAGGATGCAACTGGCGAAATTGTCGCACAAGGTGGCTTCACCCTTGATAATTTCGAGGTCAAATCCGACACAACGAAACCATGGACATTTATCTTCCCGAAAGAAAAAGTGCTAAAGGAAGATCCCGACTTCTCGAAATGGATCGTTGCTGTCAAGCAATAAGAGGACTGGCACGATAACTAAAGATGATAGGATGATTGAAGTTCATATCGCCTTTCGTAAACATGTATATTAGCATCGAATTTAATGATCATATTTACGAAAGACGCTATCTCAACATCCTTAATGAACAACAATAGTAATAGAGCCATCCAGTCCGTTGATACTTTGGCGATTGGATGGCTCGTTTCATTTTTAAAATAGCAACTTTCAAATTTTCCGAACGATATTCCCTTTTATGATTATTTGTTTCATGAGCTCTAAATCTAAAAGCTTATCTATTAGTTCGGTTTCAGTTAGATTTAATTGTTTTGATAGCTGTTGGATCGTTTGAGCAGAATCATTGATCAATAGCAAAATAGGATTTTTCTCATGATGTGAACTCGCAAACTCCAATTTACGTTTCACTTTATTCTTTATCGCTTGGAGACTGTGAATTCCTAAATAGGGTGGGACTCCGTGTGAAAGCAATTCATTCGTCCCCACTCCTTCTGGAACACCGATTTGATTAGGAACCGCATACACTAGTCGATTGTTTTTTCGTGCGAAATTTGCAGTGGAAAGGGCACCACTCTGCACTGCTGCCTCCACAATGACAAGCTCAGTGGACCAAGCGCTTATTAAAGCATTTCTAGTAAGAAAAAACTTTGAAATTGGCGGCGTTCCTGAAGGAAATGGTGAAATAAATCCTCCACCATTTTCAAGAATTTTATTGTATAGCATACGCTGTTCAGGAGGATAACAAACATCTGGCCCGCACCCAAGAAAGGAAACCGTATATCCGCCTTTCCTTATACAAGCTGCCTGTGCATAGCTATCAATTCCTCTTGCAAACCCACTAACAACAGGAATTTCTAACTCTGCTAGCTCTCCACCAATTTGTTCAGCCATTTTCCTTCCATATAAGGTACAGCGTCTTGCACCGACAACTCCTACTGACGCTTCGATTCGTTTTAATTCACCGCGAAAGTAAAGGACGACTGGGGATTCTTTCGCTTTTTTTGCAAAAATAGGATAGTGCTCGTCGTGGAAAAAGAGCAGCTTGATGTTGCTTTTATTTACTTTTTCTAGAATAACTTCGGCATCCTTTAGAGAATGACTGGAAAGAATGGAGTGTACGGCCTTTTTGCTCATTTGTGGCACTTCCAAAAGCGCATCCTCACTCGCCTCGTATACTGCCAATGGGGAGTGAAATTGTTTAATTAGTTTCTTTTGCAACACGGGTCCAACATACTTTAGTTGACTTAGCCAAACCCAGAAAATCTCCATCTCGCTTCTCCTTCGATTATTATTTTGGCTTCTCTACAAAATTTCCTTCATTTGAATTGAGCGAATCTTCAGCGGTCAATTAAGACAGCGGAATCCTTTTCCAGATCACGACTCAATAAACTTTTTTTCATATGATGAATTTGAATCTCATTTTTTCCTTCTAAATCAGCAATTGTCCGTGCAATTTTAATAAACTTATGCAATGTTCGACCGCTGTAGTGAAAACGACGATAGGCCTGTTGGAGCAATTCATTGCTCTCGTCATCAAGAGGGCAAAATTTTTTGATTAAGGAAGGGCTTAGCTTAGCATTACAGCTAATATCTGGATAAGCTTTATATCTTTCTTGCTGAACCATTCTTGCCTGTTCCACCTTAGTACGTATGTCTGCCGAGCTAATTCCATCATCCTCTTCATGAAAAAAATCAACGGCCCCAACGTATTTCTGAATATCCATCCGATCCATAATAGGTCCCGATAGTCTTTGGCGATATTTAATAATTTCATAATCCGTACAGCGACATTTTTCTTGTCCGTCATATCCACAAGGACAAGGATTCATTGCCCCTATCAGCATGAAATTTGCTGGGTATGTATTTGTACCCCATACTCTTGAAATGGTGACAGAGCGATCTTCAAGCGGCTGCCGCATAGCATCAAGCGCTTTTTTACTGAATTCAGCCATTTCGTCTAAAAATAGGACTCCATGATGGGCGAGGGAAATTTCACCTGGCATTGCCATAGCGCCGCCACCTATGAGGGAATTTATTGAGGCATTATGATGGGGAGTTCTAAAGGGGCGTTCGATTATCAGTCTCCTCTTGTCTTTAAGGAGATTTGTGACACTATATATTTTCATGACTTCAAGTGCTTCTTCCTCTGTCATTGGTGGAAGAATCGTTGGAATGCGTTGCGCAATCATTGATTTGCCACACCCCGGAGGACCAACCATCAGAAAATGATGACCACCAGCTGCTGCGATGCTAATATAATCAATAAGTGAACGAAGCCCTTTCACATCCTTATAATCAACTTGATGATTTTGAGATGGAATCGTCATTTTACGAATGATTGGAGTTGGAAATTGCTTTCCTTCAATCATATTTACTACCTCTGTCAAAGATTCACAGCCAATGATGTTGATCCCTTTTACAAGCTGTGCTTCTTCAACATTTTCATTCGCCATAATTAAGCTCGTTAATCCTAATTCCTTTGCTTTCATTACCATCGGAAGAATGCCAGATACGGGACGGATATAGGAATTTAAGGATAGTTCTCCGATTAATCCAGTCTTCGAGAATGAAACTGGCCTTATTTGCTTTGTTTTGATTAAAAGACCAATGGCCATAGCGAGATCAAAATGTGTCCCTGTTTTTTTCATATCGGACGGAGCTAAATTGAAGACGATTTTCTGTGGAGGAAAAGTATAGCCTGCATTTCTAATGGCTGCTTCGAGCCTCTCCTTTGCTTCCTTTATAGCTTTATCACCTAAACCAACGATAGACACAGAGGGTAAACCGATAAGTGTATCTGTTTCTACTTCAACAAGCTGACCTTGAATGCCTGTAATAGTAAAACAATATACAGTTGATGCCATACTTGAATCTCCTTTCTATTAAATTTAAGTTATCTGTTTTGGTAATTATCTAAAAGTAGAGGAAGGGGTGATTTGTGGTTAACAGTAGGTTAAGTGGTTGAAATGATACTTCCTACCCATTATACACTATTTACTGCGCTCATACTTGAAATTTTTCGAAAATTACATCATCTTGAATTGTAAAAAAACTTTCTGATTGGGGATATCCGGAAAAGCGAAGCATGATTCGTAGTTACAGTTTTACTTAGTTCTATGGAAGAAAGAGTTTAAAAGGTGATTACAGTTACACTTATACTTAATTCCTACAATTAGTACATATGTTGAAGTCACTTCTATTTTGCAATTTTTGGTATAAAAAATCTGTGGAGCTTGCGTTCAAAAATTAACCCAGAGAACGGATCAAAATTTTTCCCACATGCCCAACAGACAAATTTGAAATACCGTTTAAAGAGGTTTTGTTAAACAATTCGCGAAACATCGTATTATCGATCTAATTATTTAGGTAAATCAAACACAATGAGGAAGTTCGCTGATTAACAAACTGCACAGCTGAGTTGCCTTGCTCACTTACGGCTAAGGCATTTTATCGCAGATTAACAGACTGTAAGAACCCACTGATTGGGCTTCACTTTATTTTGCAGCAATATCAACGATGCGTTCTTCAATTTTTGGATCAACTGTTTTTAACTTAATGACGTAGTCACGTAAGTTTTCCCAATCCGCTAATCCAATATCTGTAACGCGGCCTTGTTCATATGCCTTCTTGAATATTTCGAAGTTATCGCCGCCTTTTGCTGTGAATGCGTTAGTAGCAATAACATATTCCTTCGTCTTATCAAGTGCTGTATACGTTCCATCAACACCCTTCACTTCAACAGAAACAACTCTCTTCCCTTTTTCTTTTGAGCTATCATACGTGAATTTCATTCCAGAAATATGTAAAAAGCCGCCATGTTCTTCTGGTGCTTGGCTTATACTGTGCTCAAGAGCCTCAATTATTTCTGCACCTGTTAGTTTCATTGTTGCTAACGTATTTCCAAATGGAAGGATTGTTAATACATCTCCTAATGTGATTGGACCCTGATCAAGAGCTGCTCGAATTCCACCACCATTTTGCATCGCAATAACAGTATTTTTGTTGAATTCCTTCGCTTTATCAAGCATACCATCCGTAATTAAGTTTCCAAGTGCTGTTTCATTACCACGGACACTTACAGATGACTGCTCACCTTTACGTGGATTTGGTAATTCTGAAACAGCAGTTGCACCCGTTTCGGAATTCTTAACTGCTTCAATTTTATCAGCATACTGCTTAAGCATTTTCGCAGCTACTGGATCATCTGCTTTATCTGCAATTTTGATTAATTTACCAGCATGTCCGACAACTTTTCCTTTTTCATCAAATTCAACATTTAAAGTACCAAGGAAATCGCTATATTGATAAGCTTGTACGATAACTGTCGGGTCCTTCGCTTTTCCGCTCTTATCTTTGTCAATAACGACCGGCTTTTTCAGCTCAGTATGACTATGACCACCGACAATCACGTCGATGCCATCAACAGCAGCAGCAAGTTCAAGGTCGTTATCATATTCCACATTATCATCAAAACCAAGGTGAGTAAGTGCAACGATCTTGTTTACACCCATGTCCTCAAATGCTTTAACAGTCTTTTTCGCTTGTTCGATATAATTTTGGAACTTCACTTTGCCTGGGCTTGAAATATCAGAAGTTTCTTCAGTCGTTAAACCGAAAATACCAATTTTTTCTCCATTTATTTCTTTAATGATTCCACTAAAAATAGTGCCATCAGCAGGTTTATCAGCGATAGTTCCAACTTTGTTTACTTCGTTAAACAAAGCATCATTTGAAAAATCAACGTTGGCACTAACAAATGTGAATTTTGCATTTTTTACAAAATCAGCTAAAGCTTTATGGCCATCTGGACCGCTTCCTAAATCAAATTCGTGATTTCCGAACGTCATGGCATCATATTTCAGATAATCCATAAATTCTAAATCAGCTTTTCCTCTAAATTCATTAAAATAAAGTGTACCAGAGAACACATCACCTGCATCAAGTAATAGAGAATCTGGATTCTTCGCTCTCCCTTCCTTAATAGCAGTTGAGCGTTTTGCCACATTGTCTAAGTGAGCATGTGTATCATTCGTATGCATAATAGAAAGCTTGAAATTACTTGTTTCTTTTTCTAAAATCCGATTGATGAAAGTTGCGAATGTTGCACGAGTGACAGGTGACTTCGGATCAAATTTTCCAGATTCCGCACCTGTTGTAATGCCATTTTGTGCTAAAATAATGACGTCATCCTTATGTGCAGGATTTACTTTATCTAAATCCGTAAATGTGATTTTTTCATCCGTACCAGCTAAATCAAACGCTCTTACCAATACAGATGCCACTTGCTCACGAGTTAGGACATCATTGCCGCCAAATTTATTATCTGTTCCAACAAAGATTCCCGCATTTTTCGTAGCGGCAGCGGCTTCAGCAAAACCTGATTTTTGATTAATATCCGTAAATGAATTTAAATCCGCAGGTACTGGGAGCTTCATTGCTTTCGTTAATAAAATAGCCGCATGTCCTCTAATTAGTTCCTTACTCGGCTTAAACGTTCCATCTTCATAGCCATTAATAATGCCTTTTTCTACTAAACTTTTAATTGCTTTGGCAGCCCAATGATCAGCTTTCAAATCGGAAAATTGCTTTGGTGTCGCTGCATTTGCCGCTGGAGTAGCCACAGAAGCAACAACCGCAACAGCTGTAGCCGTCGCTAGAAACTTACGGTATGATTTCGAATTGTAGCTCATTTCTCTTTCCTCCTGGATAGTTTATTTTTGTATACCTGAATAACTTGTACACAGCTTTTAAATTCCAAGAAAACGCTTTCTTATGTAACCCACATCTTTGACCAATCATTATTCAGGTATACCCATTATAAAACAAATTTATGAGAAATATTTCATGTCTTTACTTATTTCACAACAAATTAGTAAAGACTTTTTATGAATGAGTCATACTTTTAATAGTTTATTGAAAAATGTTGCCCCTTTCGCTCCCATTAGAGCATCTTTCCTTCTATTCTCTTGAAAATGTTGCTCCTATCACTTCCATTAGAGCACCTTTTCTTCTACTCCATTGAAAATGTTGCTCCTTTCACCCCCATTAGAGTATCTTCTCTCCTATTCTCTTGAAAAAGATGCCACTTCCGCTCCCATTAGAGCATCTTTCCTTCTACTCTTTTGAAAAAGATGCCCCTTCGGCTCCCATTAGAGCAGCTTTCCTTCTATTCTGTTTAAAATGTTGCTTCTTTCACTCCCATTAGAGCACCTTTTCTTCTACTTCCATTGAAAATGTTGCCCCTTCGGCTTCCATTAGAGCATCTTTCCTCCTATTCTTTCGAAAATGTTGCCCCTTTAACTCCCATTAGGGCATCTTTACTCCTATTCTTTAGAAAATGTTGCCCCTTTCACACCCATTAGAGCAACTTATCTAATAATAAGTTTAAAAACATGCACATTT
>JAEWDX010000240.1 GCA_023389895.1 Bacillota bacterium | reverse complement strand
CTGCTGCTCCTTCCAAGAAGGCATTAAAGCAAAAACCAATTAGTAATAATTGGAGCCGCTGATCCTCGGAAATACTTGCGATACTACCACGTACTATTTCAAATTTCCCTGTTTTAACAGAAATCTTGTACAACCAAACTGCCATAATAACGATATAACCGATTGGCCATAGCGCTTTGCCTGTACCTAGAAGAATTGCCCCGAAGGCTTTAGTAATTGACATTTCGAAGACTCCGACTGTAATGATAAGGGTAACTCCTAATGTTAATGCTGCTGCATAAACCCCTTTTAATTTAAAGATTGTTAAACTTAGTAGAAATAGAAAAATGGGAAGGAATGCTATAATTCCACTCACTATTTCGTTTCCAATTGGATCGTATTGTTGATACCACATCGTTATCTCTTCTTTCTATGATAGTTTATTTAGGCTAAATCAACTTGTTTGTTAGATTCCTTTTATGTTTGTACACTATGAGCGAATTTTACTGTCTTCTTTGTTCATCGGTACTTGAAGCACCTCGTAATTCCATAGAACGTATTTTTTCTGAATAGTATGTATATTTAAAACCGAACAGGTCTGACTATTGCACTACTTCAAATAAGAATCACTGTATCGCTATGTTCACTAACAGCTATATAATCAGGAATATTATGCACTGCCCCCATCTATAGAGTTAAAAAGTTATATGCAAATGAATTTCTTTGTTCAACCGACTTTGGCATGATATCCTTGTTGTAATCGGCTTTTCAAAAAACGAGGTATCTAGTTGATTGCCTTGACCTTATTCAAGCATAATGATTCTCCTTTATTATTTTTAAATAAAGGATTATACGTATAATAACCTTCAAAAATAGTATACTATCAGAGTTGTAGGTTATCTTTGTAGCATCTTACATATTTAATTTTTATTTTGACTTTTTCGAACAAAGATAAGGAGAGAGTTCTTATGACAACATTAAAAGAAATAATGTCTGTACAACATTTTTCAGATTTAACATTGTTAAATGATGAAGGCGATTTAGAGAGAGTAGTAGAAATGGTCGAAATTACAGAAACACCTGATATCCAAAATTTTACAACACCACACTCATTTATCGTAACAACTTGTATGAATTATCAACACGATCAATCTGGATTAATTGATCTCATAAGAGAATTAAATGATATACAAATTGCCGGCATAGGTATCAAGTTATCCCGTTTTTTAAAAAAATTAGACGATAGAGTTATAGAATTTGCAAACAAATTAAAATTCCCAATTATCGGAATTCCTGATAGTTGGAACCTTGGAGCAATTACTCATCATATATCGTCATATATCTTAAATGAAGAAACTGAAAAATTATATTTTGCATTAGATATACAACAAGAACTAAATACAATGATTATGAGAGGTTTAAGTTTGGAAATGATGATTGAACGTATGAGTAGACTTCTCAGAGTCCCAGTGATGCTATTAAATCCTTTCCATCAAATTAAATCGATGAGTCATCACTTCCATGAACACCCAGAACATGTTCAAAAAAATCTTAATTATTTTATAAGAAATTTAAATTCCAAGCACATTCCACCTAATAATAGGGAATCTTTCCAGGAAGAACATATAATTTTTGAGGTTCCTGCATTTAAATATTTTCCATATTATCTTATGGTTTCAAATGTAAATACGCTCAATTATCCATTTAGTTTGCTAGCGATAGAACAAGCAGTAAATACACTTAGTCTTGCAATTTATAAAAATAGCAAAATCAAGGAAGCGGAACAACAAGATGTAGACCGATTTTTCGAATCACTTATGTCTGAACATCCTGATAACCTTATTTCAGTAAAGCAGCATCCTGAGTTTTTAAAAAAGCATCATATTCAACCATCAAATTACTATCAAGTAATAATTTGTGCGATTGACAAAAAGCAGGATATGGAAAATAATATCTATTTAAATGAGCGATATCAAATGACTTTTGAATGGCTAACGCATAAGTTGATTGACATTGATCCAACTATCAGTATATATACGTCTCCAGGTAATCATCGGTTTACGATACTTTTGCAAACAAGGCATCAATATTATTTAGATTATTGCAAATATCTCAATAAAGAGTACCAAAAGTTTTTTAGTACTTCACTATCATTTGGGATTGGTAATGAAGTCTCTGAATTCTCACAGTTACCTCTATCTTATTTCGAAGCAAATGAAGCTTTTGATAATAAGTATGAAAAAGGGAAAGTAGAATTTATAGAACTCTATAAATCAAAAAGTGTAGAAGAATTATTACAACTCATTCCAGCCAATAAATTAAAACCATTTATTACATATACATTAGGTCCATTAGCCTATCCGAAAACGACGAAGGAAAAAGAACTAAAACATACATTAAAAGTTTATTTGGCGAACCATTGTGATCTCACAAAGACTTCAGAAGATATCTTTATTCATCGAAACACTGTAAAATATCGGATAAAAAAATGTGAAGAAATTTTAGGGCAGTCTGTCGAAGCTTCTGAAGCATCCTTGGATATTATATTAGCTTTATTTGCATCAGAAAAAATTACGTTTTAAAAAATCCCACTAAAAAGCTATTTCGAATGCTTTTTAGCGGGATTTTATTTTGTATAAAAAAACAGAAATATTTTTCATCTCTCACCACAGTTAAAATAAAAATACCATCAGTGAAGAGTAGAAAATCTCCACTGATGGAAGTATCACTTTATTCATTAGTTTGAGGTGTTAGAGGCTGCTTTTTTTCTCTTAACATAATGACAAGGAAAAATAAAATTGCCGCTACTGCAAGAAGAATTGCTGCAATATAGAATGCTAATACCTTCGAGCCAGTAACATCACCAATATAACCAGTAAGAGTTGGAGCTACAACAGATGAACTCATACCAAAGAAGTTAAAGAAACCTAATGCTTTAGCAACTGTATTTGATGATACTGAATCAGATACATACGTAATCAACACTGGATCAATTGCAAGTTTACCTAGTAATCCATATAAGATTAGCGCAACATAAAGCACAGTAGGATTAGGTGAAAACACTGTTAAACTAATTGTTACAGCTGCAGCAATTAACAAGAAGAAAATTAAGCGCAGACGTACATGTGCATTTTTATCAATATATTTAGAAAATATTAACGCACCAGGTACTGCTGTGATTGCGACTAAAGCAGCTACATAGCCTACTGAACCTTGTTCGAATCCTTTTTCTGCGACAAGGAATGACGGTAACCATGTAACAATCATGTAATAACCATAACATGTTGCAAAATATACAAAGTATATAACTAATTGTCTTGGTGAGAATAAATTTACGCCTTTAGAATCTGCATCTTGTGTTGTTGTTTTTGTATTTTCAGATTCCTCTTTTGTAGCTGATTTTTTGTCTTGTTTAATAATTAAAGCAAATACAAATGCTACTGCTATTATTAGAATGGCTGTCATAAAAAGCATGTAATTCCATTTGATTTCAAGACCACCTACTAAAACAGATGATCCTATTAGACCAATCACCATACCTAATGCTGAGCCACTGTTTATGATAGCATTAGAAAAGCTTTTTTTATCTTTTGGCATATATTTAGCTGATAAGGAGTAAGCTGCACCATAGTATGAACCAGTCGAAAGACCTGCCAATAAGGCGCCAAAATACACTTGAGTGATTGTCGAACTTGTTCCAATAATAAATGCCGCCAATGAAAAAATGATAAACGCAGGGATTAATACTCTTTTTTGACCAAATTTATCAACGAGTACTCCTGATGGAATTTGCATACCTGTATATGCAAAGAAATAAATAGAAGCAACAAGTCCTACTTGTGTATCGCTAATATTCCCCAGTGATGCTTGAATTTGTGGGTATATTGGCGTAAGTATTGTTCGATAAATCCAAATAACTACCCAACCTAAACACAGTGCAACAATTATCTTTTTGTAATAATTCGGGTCATTTTTAACTGTTTGTCCCATAAATGACACTCCCATTTTTCATTTTTTACTTATGTATTGCTTAATTTAATTTTAGGTTATGAGTATATAAATGGCATTGTTCATATTGAACAAAATCAATAACAGCATTGCACATTTTATACAAAGATATACACTTAAAATATTTTAGTATTTTCGCTTTCCGATCTAGTATACCTTAGTAAACTCTTTACACAGTAAAGGAGGTTTAAAGGCTTTTTGTTTCCACAACTTCTTGAAGTGGGGATCTTACGACATACAGGACGTATTAGTGCCGACATTGCCACAGGACAAGGAAGGCTTCGTCAGCGATACATCGCACGACCAAATGAGAAGCATTTGGGAGGACGTGGCGTTCTTAGTCGGCCAGCCCGTTAATGCGGGATAAATTAACAATGGACTAAAAAAAGAACAACCTTTGAAGGCTGCTCTGACAAGTATAATTAATACACGAAAGATTCCTCCTAAGTAGATATTGCATCTACAAGGAGGAATCTTTCTTTTTTACTATGAAAACGAGTTAATCAACAGACGTGATATGTAACTTAATTATGTTTATGCGGAATAAAGCCGATTGGTGTCGGACCCGCAATTCCTAACATTACGAAATCTTTATCAGAATTATTAGTCATACCATGCTTTTCACCAGGACGTGCAACAACAACATCACCAGCTTTAATTTGAACCATTTCACCACATTCTGGATGAAAATCTGCTGTTCCTTCAACAACAATCCAAATATCATCAGCTTTCTCGTGTGAGTGAAGTGGCAAAGTTTGTCCTGGGCGCATACACCATACAGCTCCTACTGTATTAGGTGTTTCATAGAAAATATGTTTTGTCGCTTCCTCTTCTCTAAACTCTTGAATATCCAGCCAATGGAAAATACGATTTTTTAAATCTTCTCTTGCTAATTTTTTTAATTTCATTGGATTTTCTCCTTGTTTCGAATTTCCAACTAAATTATACCCATATTTACATATTGTTTTATAAACATAAATATGTGATGGTTAATCTCAAAATATTATCTTTTAACAATATTTTGAGGTCTATTCTCTAGGAATGCGATGGTGTTATCGAATGCAATTTTAGCTCGCAATTCCATTGCTTCATTAGTAAGGAAACCTACGTGTGGTGTTAAAATTACATTTTTTGCGTGTAATAGTTTATAGTCTAAAGGAATAGGCGGCTCCATATCAAATACGTCGATACCGGCTCCAGCAATTCTCCCTTCATTTAATGCATCCGCCAATGCGTCATTATCAACAATTGGACCTCGTGCACAGTTAATTAAAATGGCCGATTCTTTCATTAGTTCTATTTTTTCTTTAGAAATTAATCCTTTTGTACTTGGTAGTAATGGTATATGTAATGACACAATATCAGATAGTCTTAATAGCTCATCTAAATTCATATACTCGATACCTAAATCTTCAGCTTCTGGATTTTTACAAGATTGTTCTGAAGCCACTAATTTTGCACCGAATGCTTTAAACAATTTTGCGGTTTCCATACCAATTTTACCTGTACCAATCAAACCAACTGTTTTACCTTTAATTTCACTACCTTGGAATGGTCCTGGGAAATTTTCGGCACGAATTTCTCTATCACCCTGAGTGACGTGACGATACAGATCTAATACTAAACCAATTGTTAATTCAGCAACTGCTTGATTTGCATATCCAGCTGCATTACATATCATAATATCTTGGTTCTTAGCATGAGCAATACCTACATGATCAACACCTGTAAAGGCAACATTGATTAATTTTAAATTGTCATTTTGATCTATTACTTCCGTAGGGTAAGGGTTATTAGCAATCATAATAACATCTGCACCTTCACTACGTTTTGCTAATTCTGCCGAATCTGTTGTTTTCCAATTGTAGTAAACAAATTCATGACCGCCCTTTTTGATCGGTTCCGCTAATTTTTCAATGATCGAATCTGAAACATTTAATGGCTCTAATAATTTTACTAACATACAATCAATTCCTTCCTACTTGTTTTCTAACACGTCTGTTGATTAACTCGATTTCATAGTTAAAAAATAACGAAAAAGAGAGATTCATATAATATTCCACTTATGACACTCCTATTTTTTCATAGTTTATTTATGTTATTTATTTAATTTAATTTTAAGATATGGGCAATTAAATAACATTGTCATTATTAACAAAAGTTGAAACTACATTACATATTTTAGACAAAAGCTAATACTTAAAATATCTACGAAATTATGTTTCATCTATACTTAGCAGCACTTTCCCTTTCCGCTCGCTGCGTTCTATTTTTGTATCTTTGAAAACTCCATACATAGTAAGGGGGATTTAAAGATACAATAAAAAGCCCGTCTAACCCTAAAGTTATCGGACTGATTTAATCTATAAAGGGATACTAAAGTTTCGATAAAATCAATATTACGCAAAGCAAACTAAAACTCGCCGATTAACGATTCTTGAGAAGGCGAATACATGGATAAAAAAGGATGCTCCAAAAGCTTGGAGCATCCTCTTCAAACATCACGCAAATGGGCTTTTATGATCGTAAGCATTGTTATGGATCACATCTGAGATTAAATATTCGTAAATCGCGTCAACGATTTCAATGCCTTCTTCTTCAGCTTTCTTCTCTCTCAACATGCTTCTTTGTCCAGGATAGTAAACCATTTT
>JAEWDX010000235.1 GCA_023389895.1 Bacillota bacterium | reverse complement strand
TTTTCTCACTGCTTTTCCCTTCGAATTGATCGTATGATTTCAGCACACGAATATAAACTTCCTGAACGAGATCTTCAGCTTGCTCTTTATTTTTTACCATATAAAAAAGAAATTGAAACACATCATGATGATATTTTTTATAAAATTCGTCAAAAACGGAGTCCATCGATTCCCCTCCCCGTTCATTATTAATAGTCGTAAAAAATGAAATAAAAGTTACATCTTTAAATATAATATTAACGATGAAAAAAAGGAAGGATTTTCTTTGAATCCTTCCTCACATGTTTCCTTTTAAATTTCAAAGTCATTTTATTCAATATTTTTTGGAATAAAAATGGAAAATTTTGTTCCATGGCCGACTTTGCTCTGGACCGCAATTCTACCTTTATGGGCAGTTATTAAATTTTTCGCAATAGCAAGCCCAAGGCCTGTACCAGATCGCCCTCTCGTCCTTGCTTTATCCGCCTTATAAAAACGTTCAAAAACGAATGGCAAATCCTCTTCGGGAATTCCACATCCAGAATCAACTACTTCTATGTATAATCCTCTTTCATCATTATGCTCTGAAACTGTAACTGTTCCCCTATTCGGCGTATGACGAATAGCATTATCAATTAAATTAGTTAAAACTTGTTCGATCCCATCTGGATCAAAATCGAGTTTCATTTCTTCATCATCAAGGTTTAATTCAAGATTAATGTCTTTTTCCTTAGCAAGACCATAGAATTTACGAACAATTTTTTGTAAAAAAGGAGCTAAATCAATCGTTTCTAATGATACTTGAATATGGCCTGCCTCCATACTAGCAAGGTCTAATAATTCATTAACTAATCTACCCATTCTTAATGATTCATCATAAATGACCTTTGCCATTTCTTTCTTTTCTTCACCAGTTCCAGCAATATCATCGACGATCGCTTCACTATATCCTTGCATCATCGCAATTGGCGTTCTTAATTCATGAGAAACATTTGCGATGAAGTCCTGCCTTAGCTTATCAAGCTGCCTTTCTTCCGTCATATCACGAATAACAGCAACCGCACCTCTAATATTCTTATTATTATAAAGGGGACTTACAATCATCACCCAGAATCTACCTTGAATGGAAATTTCGCCAACTTGTTCCTTCTCTGTATTGACGGCTAACTCAAATAATTCCATTACCTTTGTAGGGACAGCTGATGGATTCGTAATTTCTTCGTCCTGTTCATAATACCAATTTCGCAGAAAACGTTCAGCAGGTGGATTCGTGATTAAAATCGTTCCATCATTACTAAATGTTATAACACCATCAGCCATTCCACTTAAAATACTTGCAAGCTGTTCCTTTTCTTGGTTCAGTGCATTAATGTTAAACTTTAATTGTTTCCCCATTTGATTAAAAGCGAGTGCTAATTCACCAATTTCATCTTGAGATGTTAGGCGGATCTTTGTATCAAATTTTCCCCTAGCAATTTCAAAAGCTGCTTCCCTCATTTTAAGCAGAGGAGCAGTAATTCTTGTTGATAAGAAAAAAGCAAAAAAAGTTGTTAAAATAATAGCGACCCCAGCAGCGAGAAAAATAAATTTTGTCGTTGTTTTAGTTGTTTCTTGAATGACCTCTAACGATTGATAAACATATACGGCACCATCTTTATTATTTGTTTCGTTCAATGGAACACCAATGATCAATAACTTAGAATTCTCATCAAACGTTCGAGTCAGATCTGAAAAAGAAGAAATTTTCTGAACTGTTTTATTTTCGGTAATAACTTTTTTCAAATCTACATCCTCTTTTAAGTAAGAAAGAGGAAGCTGAATTGAATGACCATGATTTGGTGAATAATAAATATCTTCTGAGCCATTTACAATGACAACATTTGTTACATCATCAACTAATTCCCAAGAGATCTCTAAACCGATTTCTCGATCATGGTCATTAAAAATTCGGGCAATCTTCTGTGCGGTATTCGTCAGACCCATTTCCATTTCTTTAACATGATAATTTTCAAAAAACTCCAGCAACATAATCGTTAATATAAAGAGAACAAAGGAAACAAGTAAAAGGATTGTAACCGATAGCTTACCAACTACACTACGCCAAAACATCACTCATTAATAACCTCAAATTTATAGCCAACTCCCCATACAGTAACGATCATTTTCGCTGCTTGTTCGGAAACTTTATTCAATTTTTCACGTAGGCGCTTTACGTGAGTATCAACCGTTCTTAAATCACCGAAAAATTCATAATGCCAAACTTCTTTAAGCAGCTGTTCACGATCGAAAACTTTATCTGGAGATTTAGCTAAGAAATAGAGCAGTTCATATTCCTTAGGTGTTAGACTAACTTCTTTTCCATCCGCCGTAACACGATGAGCATCATTATCAATTGTTAAATGTGGGAAAACAATCACATCTTTAGCCGATGTTTCCGTTTGAATATAAGTAGTATTCGATGAACGTCTAAGCAATGCTTTCACCCGTAGAACAACTTCCCTTGGACTAAATGGCTTTACAATATAGTCATCTGTACCTACTTCAAAGCCCTGCACTCTGTTAACTTCTTCCCCCTTAGCGGTTAGCATGATAACAGGCGTAGCTTTCTTTTCTCTTAATTCACGGCACACTTCAATACCATCTTTGCCAGGCATCATGAGATCAAGGAGAATAACGTCATAATCATTCGCAATCGCCATTGATAATGCCGTATTACCGTCTTCAGCTTCCTCAATTAGATAATTCTCTCTTTCAAGGTACATTTTTAATAAACGTCTGATTCGTTCTTCATCATCAACTACTAAAATTTTAACGTCTTTTTCCATAAAAATAATCCCCCCATGGATTAATGAAAGATATCGAAAAATCATTTCGACCCCATAATACGATTGCAACTTTTCCTATCTCGTTATATTATACCGCTTTTTTGTTAACAAAGATTAAAAAGTGAATTTTTGAAAATTCCTTTATCCCGCATAGGAATGCAATCCTGCAATAATGAGATTCACTGCAACTAGGTTAAACATCATAATAACAAATCCAATCACGGCAAGCCAAGCTGATTTTTCACCATGCCATCCTTTTGAAAGGCGCAGATGCAAGAAAGCTGCATAGAATAGGAAGGTAATGAGTGCCCATACCTCTTTCGGATCCCAGCCCCAAAATCTCGTCCAAGCTATTTGCGCCCATATCATCGCAAAGATTAAAGCACCGAGGGTAAATACCGGAAAACCGATTAAAACAGAACGATAGCCAATCTCATCTACTAGATCAAGATTAATATTTTTCGCTAACGGCTTTAATGCAGCGCCGATACGCTTTCTAAACAGCAATCTAAATAATAAATATAATAGCGTACCGACTGCAAGAGACCAAATATTCGTATTTAACTTTTTTGCATTAATAATAGCCGGCACTTCAATAAGTGGTTTAAATTTGCCTTCCGTTAGCAATTCCCCTTCATGTGGGCCTGTAATCGCAGGAAGATTATATTCAAGTTTTGCTGGCTGATCATTTTTATTTATCCAATTAAACTCAGCTTTATAGTCCATTAATGAAAATGAAGTAGAAATGATAACGAAACCAAGGGTACAAACTAAACCAAACATAATCGCTTCTAAGCCAAAGGTCTTTAAACTGAACTTTGATTGATCAACTGCTTTGACGAGATAAATAAGTCCTGCGACAAAGCTAATCGATAATATTCCTTGACCAGCAGCTGCAGTTGTAACATGAATATGTAGCCAGTCACTTTGTAGGGCAGGAATTAACGGTGAAATCTCCTTTGGAAACATACTAGCATAAGCGATCATTAAAATGGCAACGGGCAATGTAAACGCACCGAGCATTGGTGTTTTATAAATTAAATAAAGGACAATAAAAGCCCCTACAAGCGACATTCCAAAAAATGTTGTAAATTCGAACATATTACTTACTGGCGCATGTCCAGCAGCAATCCAACGTGTAATGAAATAACCTAGTTGTGAAATAAAGCCGATTATCGTTACGATAATCGCTAACTTCCCCCATTTATTTTGATTTCCGTCCTTTTCTTTCGCTCTCTTATCTTTAATTGCCCCAGCAAAAAGGACGGTTGCAATTAAATAAAGAATAAACGAAGCGTACAATAAATTTCCACTTAAGCTAACCACGAATGCTCCCCCTTTTTCGCTAACATTCTTCAGCTAGGCGTGCCGAAGAAGCTAAGATTATTCCACAGTTTCTTTCTGTACTTGATCGATGGGCTCGGTTATACTTGTGTCTTTCAAAATGCTTGCGATTTCTCGTTTTAGCCCATGCCAGTTTTTATTCGTATGAGCTGCCACCCATACTTCCCCATCAACTCGGCGAATCCAAATGCGCCGGTGATTCCAATAAGAGCCTTGTGTCAGACCAATCATAAAAATAATACCACCCAAAATAATAATGCCTAATGTTAAATCCTTGCGAACGGTTAAGCCTGACACATTTTTTGTGTCAACTCCAGTAAATGCCATTTTATATTCATTATCCCCAAATGGCTCAATTGTTTGCTGAATGGCGACAAAGCTTATTTCACCATCTCGTTTATCAGGTGTAAGCATTTTAAATACAAATGCTGGATTATCTGGGATTCTCGATTTTGTAACCGGTTCCCCGTCTTTCGAGAATTCAAAATCAGGAAAATAGCTAACGATTTCGACAGAATAACCATTGCCAAGATCGTAACGATCTTGCGGATCGTATAAATCAATCGTTAAATTACCAAATGCTTCATTTGTCTTTTTATTCGTTAATGCAAACATCATTTTATTTAATTCATTTAACTTATAATCAACCTGATAGATAGCAAAACGCTCGAATTTTAATGGTTCATTAACACGAATTTCCTCATCTTTTACTTTTCTAAGTTCAGGTTCTTCCCCAGGGATTGATTCTTGTGTTTTTTCTAAAAGGGTAATATTCGATTGGTAGTTTTTTGCAACAGTCCCTGTTTTATCAAGTGCATCACTAAATACTTTTTGATCTTTTTCTTTATCGTAAACTTCTAGGATAAACTGATTGTTTTTTAAATAGTATTCTCCATTCGTATCTGGAATTACTTTCGTTTCTCCCTCACGAATCCATAAGACTTTATCAATGTACATTCCCGGAACAAAGCGAAGCATTCCCCCAATTAAAAAAATAATTAAACCAATATGATTAACATATGGTCCCCATCGAGAGAAACGTCCTTTCTCAGCAAGAATATCGCCATTTTCTTCACGAATACGGTATCTTTGTACCTGTAATTTTTCTTTTAATTGAGAGTCATCAAAATTAGCAAGCTTCGTAACACCGAAAAGTCGCTGACGCTTTAAAAAACCTTCATGCCTTGTAACACGCTGTGCCTTTAAAGCACGATAAAGCGGCACAACCCGGTCGAGACTACAAATAACGAGTGAAATGCCAATAGATGCAATGAGAATTAAATACCACCATGAGCTATATAAGTTATGAAATCCAAGTTCATAATAAACTTTACCTAGCCAGCCATACTCCTCCTGATAATATTCAGATGCTTGCATAACTGGAGGGATATACATTTCTTGAGGAAATAGGGTCCCTATAGCAGAAGCAATAAGTGTTATAACAATGAGCCATACTCCAACTTTTACGGAAGAAAAGAAGTTCCAAATTTTATCAATAATTGTTTTATTATACGTTTGTGAACGTCTTGCACTTCCTTCATAACGCATATCAACAAGTGCTTTATCTCTTTCCTGCTCCGTTAGAATCTTCCCACATGCTTCACAAAGAATTGTTCCATGTGGATTTACATGTCCACATTCACATTTTACATCCTTCATTTTATAAACTCCCTATACCTCATGGTTTAACTAGTTCCATAAGATCTTTTATCATTTCTTCTGTTAACTGACCTGTATGATATTTGACAACTTTCCCTTCCTTATCAATCATAAATGTCGCTGGAAGAGCTCCAATTCCATATGCAGTTTGAACTTGAGTATCTTTATCGATAACAACTGGAAAAGAAAGATTATGCCGGCCAATAAATTTATTCACCGCTAACTCAGATTCACTTACGTTCACAGCTAATGTTTGTACACCTTTATCTTTAAATGCCTTATATTGATTATCCATATAAGGCATTTCTTTTTCACAAGGCTTACAATATGTACCCCAAAAATTCAAAAAGACCCCTTGCCCCTCATAATCAGAAAGACGATGCTTCTCCCCATTCATATCCACTAATACAAAATCCGGCGCTTTTTGCCCAACCGCGACTCTCTTTACATCTTCTTTCGTAAAGTTTGCATACAATGTGTAGGCAACAGCTGAACCGAGAAGGAGCAAAATAATCGTCCTTATGAATAAACGCTTTTTTTTCATCCCAATCCCATCCCCCTAACGCAAAAGCTGAAGCTAGCTATAAAAACCAAAACAATTACTATTGAAAAATAGAAAATTTGAACATTTTAAATGTTATTATATCATTTATCACCATTGTGATAATGTTTATAATATGAAAGAAGTATGACTTTTCTATGAATTTTATTCTAAAATAACTTATTTTTTCTGTGCTAGCACACGCAATTGCTTTACTTCATGAATTGTTAATTCTCTAGCTTCTCCAACATTTAACCCATGTAATGTTAAAAATCCATATCTTTCCCGCTTTAATTTTATAACAAGGTGACCGATTGCTTCACACATTCTTCTCACTTGACGATTACGCCCTTCATGAATCGTTAATTCAATAATCGACGTTTGTTTCTTTTTATCTAAAGAAAGCAACTTTACTTTCGCTGGAGCTGTTTTCCCATCTTCTAATCGAATTCCTCTTTCAAGGCTTTTTAGCTTCTCACGAGTAGGAATGCCTTTTACTTTCGCGATATACACTTTTTCCACTTCGCTTTTCGGATGCATAAGAAGATTAGAAAACTCGCCATCATTCGTCATTAAGATAATTCCTGACGTATCAAAGTCTAATCTGCCAACAGGATAAATGCGCTGTTCAATATTTCTAACATAATCTGTTACGACTTTCCTGCCTTTATCATCAGCAACACTAGAAATGACACCTCGTGGTTTATAAAGCACAAAATACACATGCTTTTCCTGCTCAACTTGGATACCGTTCACTTCAACACGATCGGATGGCAATACTTTAACACCTAATTCTTTTACTACTTTCCCATTTACTGTTACTCGTCCATCCAAAATCAATTGTTCCGCTTTTCTGCGGGAGGCAACTCCAGCATGGGCAATAACTTTTTGTAATCTTTCCATCTATTACACCTCATCTTAACTAGCTTCCTTTAAAAATTTGTATTCATGATGACGCTCAATGAATGTCTAAGCTAAATAAATTTTCAGCTATTTCCATCCTTTTGAATTATGACATAAATTATTGTTTTTTCAAAGTAAGCATGCTTTTATCAGAAAAATAAAAAAGATATCAATAAAGATATCTCGTTTATTTCGCTCCAAATATAATGGTAACCACGACGATTGCCGCAATAATTCCAACTAAATCCGCTAAGAGGCCAACCTTCAATGCATCTCCCATTTTCCTTATTCCTACCGCTCCAAAATAAACAGTCAGCACATAAAAGGTTGTGTCCGTACTTCCTTGGAGCACGGATGCCAGGCGACCAATGAATGAATCAGGACCATGAACCGCAATGAGATCACTTGTTATTCCAAGGGCCGCAGTTCCTGATATCGGTCTAATAATCGCTAATGGGAAAATTTCTGATGGAACTCCTATCATTTCAAGAATCGGTCTAATAAACTGCATGAAATATTCAAGCGCACCCGATGCACGAAATACAGAAATGGCAACGAGCATTCCGACTAGAAATGGAATAATGGAAACAGCAATTTTTATTCCTTCTTTACCGCCATCAACAAAACTCTCATAAGTTGGGACTTTCTTTATCGTTCCATATATTAAAATAAAAGCAATGAGAACAGGAATAAACCATAGAGAGATAAGAGAGACAATTTCCAAGTAACCTCATCCCTTTCTCGTTCTTCGATAATGAAAATATCGATCAATTAAGATCGCACCAAGCGCTGAACTAATGGAGGCAATTAACGTTGGTCCCACAATTTCAGTAGGAGATACGGAACTATAATTCATGCGAATCGCGATCACTGTCGTTGGGATTAACGTAATACTCGATGTGTTAATGGCTAGAAATGTAATCATTGATCGGCTTGCTTCGTTTTTACCACCGTTCACATTTTTTAATTCTTCCATTGCCTTAATTCCAAGGGGCGTTGCCGCATTACCAAGCCCGAACATATTAGCGATTATATTTGATAAGATATAGCCCATTGCTGGATGCTCATTTGGCACCTCTGGAAAAAGCCTTTTGATAATCGGTTTAAATAAAAAAGATAGTTTTTTCAATAGGCCGGCATCCTCTGCGATTTTCATCATGCCAAGCCAGAAGACGAGAATGCTAATTAAGCCGATGCACAACGTAACTGCCTCACTTGCCCCTTTAAAAACTGCCTCATTAACTTCATTCATCGTTCCATTGATCATCGCAAAAACAATCCCGATTACTGTTAAAAACACCCAAATTAGATTAACCATCTATTTTCACACCAACTATCGCTGTAAATTGATTACGAAATTGCTTAAAAAAGGTCCGTTTTGCTTTTTTCTCCGTTGCTTTAAAATAGATCGGGATTTGTGCTAATTTTTCATTATCAAGATAGATAATAGCTCTTCCAACAATATTCGGTGTGCTTTTATCCTCTTTCCATTCCTGCTTAGGCTTCATCATTTTAAATTCAATATGAAAAAGGTCTTTTTCTTTAGAGCCAACAGGGTAAAAATATCCGCTTTTCACATACACTTTTTGCTTATAAAACTTCTTTGTCACTTCCTTTATTGAACCCTTTGGAAGAACCTCAACAATTGTGTATGATTGATACGCAGACTCATACATTTGAATATGATCATTCCAGTCACTCGAACTTTGAGCATCTAAAGTGACTGCAATTAAGTCCATCCCAGCCTTTGTTGCCGTCGTTACCAATGTCCGTTTTGCTCGCTTCGTATATCCTGTTTTACCTCCTGTGCAATATTCATACATTTCTAATAAGCGATTTTTATTATTCCACTCGCGACCCGACTTTTCGGTTGGATGCGGTGTTTTATGAACCTCTGTGCCAGAAATTTTTCGATATTCCTCATTTTTCATTGCATAGCGAGTCAACAACGCCATATCATATGCGGTTGATAAATGGTTTTCATGGTCGTCTAATCCATGTGGATTTGCAAAATATGTATTTGTCATCCCAATCTCTTCTGCTTTTTGGTTCATTAAGTAAACGAACCCATCTAGGCTACCACCAACATTTTCTGCAATGGAAACGGCAGCATCATTCCCAGAACGGAGCATTAAAGCATATACCAAATCTTCAAGCTTGATTTTTTCTCCAGCTATCAAATAACTTGATGAGCCTTCCGTTCTAATCGCAGCTTCACTAACTTCCACAATCTCATCTAATTTTCCAGACTCTATGGCCAAAATTGCCGTCATTATTTTTGTAATACTCGCGATTCTTCTTTGCGTATGAGCGTCTTTTTCAAATAGGATTCTACCTGAGCTTTGTTCCATCACGATCGCACTTTTAGCACTTACAGCAATCGAAGCTGCTGTTTTCTCTGGAATTAAGGTCATTATCATTGCTAAAATGAATGGAAATATCATTAGCTTACATTTTTTTTTCATTGTACAAAACCCCGTTCTTCCGCTTTTCTTTGTCTAGCGTAAACGGCTAGGGGCTCGAGGTCATAAGTCAATCCATCAAGTAGGTGAAAGAACAACCTACTCGCTGGCTCGTCTTATGCT
>JAEWDX010000221.1 GCA_023389895.1 Bacillota bacterium | reverse complement strand
CCTTTACATCTTAAAATAAGGTCAAGGTAATATCAATTGATTAGATATCTACCTACAATCATTTTATTAAGGGAGATTGATACCATGAGTACAACACTAGAAGTAGCTATTTTCTTATCCATGAATGGAAAAGCAAAAGAAGCGATCGATTTTTACAAAGAGCATTTTAACGCAGAGGAATTGTTACTCGTTACCTATGAAGACTTGGCGAAACGTGACAGCTCGCTACAGCTTACTGAGGAGAAAAAACATTCTATTTCTCATTCCGTCTTAGCAGTCGGAAAAACAAAGATAATGATGGCAGAGGATACAATGGACATCACAGAAAAGTATGTAGTAGGGAACAACACTTCATTGTGTATTCAAAGTGCGGAATTAGAAGAAATCGAACATTTTTACAAGAGCTTAACGACAGATGAAAAAGTGAGAATCATTGTTCCTTTATCAAGTAATGTTTTTAGTAAAGCATACGGTATTATTGAAGACCCGTTTGGTATTCAAATACAATTAATGTTTGATGATAGATTACAATAAAAAATTTACGCATATGTTTTCCCCATTTAAAATTAATGTAACAAATCCATGATGAGCGGTTGGCATTTCGAGTGAAAACTACCAGAAGAAAGTCGGTTTTCCTACACAAGAAGACCGACTTAGTATATTACGCCTCCGCCATTATGTATGTTTAGAAGCTTATTTAGAAATTGCTCGATTTCATCCATATAACCCGGTATCGTAATTTGTCTAGGAGCGAAGAGAGAATAATGAATAACGCCCGCAGATACGAATTAGCCGTTTACTTGCTTAACATGGAGTGATCGGCATCAGGGAAGACAGCTAAAAGTTGCAGTACTTGCCTATTATACGCCTCTTTGTCTTGAATTTCTGCTGCAGAGTACCCGTCGTGGGTCAATCGCCATGAATGAACAAAACTAATCCCAGCTTGCCGGTGTAGTTTTTGGGAAGTACGAATGTACCTGTCAATTTGCCTTGAGGGGCATGGATGTCAACATCTTGCTCTTCCATGTCAAAACTGTTTTGCTGTAAAATTAAAGTCCTCCACCGCCAAATAGCAGGACGATAATCATAATGGAAATCGTTATTTTTATTTCATTATATTACTCCTCTGAAAGGTTTGCGTTTATTTCAACTTCATCATCATATAATCCCACTTCGATTCATTGAATAACAAATGCCGCGCCAGGCTATTCTGTTGTAAATGAGTACGGAATGAAAGCCGTTCGTATAGATACTTGGCACGAGGGTTATTACCTACGACGTGCAAACTCAGCAAATTTAGGTGTGGCTCAGTTTGCGCAAAATGCTGCGCCCACTGCAATAACAGCTTTCCAACTCCTTTGCTTCGATGGTCCGGATGGACAGCAACGTCTGCAATATAACATTCTCCAGCCTGTGGTTTATGATCTAATAAAGATAACCCGATCAGCATTTTTAACAGGTTCCATCTTCCAAACTGATTAAAGCTCTTCCGCGAAGGAAACACTTGCTTTTGCTTCATGTCAGATTCGGGTTTCCATTTAACAGATATCGTTCCGATAACTTCTCCCTCTTGCAGGGTGACCATTCTTTGACTTGCCGGTTCGGTGGGAAAATGGTCAAAAAGCTTTTCGAAAAAAAGAGCGAGATCGTCATCATTCATGTTCGTCAGGGTTTGAAATTTCCCGCGAAACCCGTGAACAAGCAAACGACCGACCTGCGGATTGTACATGGGATGCATTGGTTCAATCATTATCGGTGCTGCCGTCATACCCGATTCCCCCTTTCGGAATTTGCAGCCGGTTCGATCAAGCCTTGCATCTCATAGTGAAGCTTGCTTTCGCTAAATAGGGATAAATAAGATTTTTCAATGATGATTAGAGGCCCTGCTAAGACATAAGATTGCTTAGCAGCATAGTCGTAAAACTGTTCAATCATATGTTCAATCTCTTCTTCTTCATTAACAAGGGTCTGTATGGAAAGGTAATCACCCTTGGGCAAAGAAAAATTGCCAGGCGCCTGCGTTTCCAGGTACAAGGTCACGGTGCTCGAACCATCATATAAATAATGAATGTCCGATTCAAACAAGTTCGGAACGCGCTTCGTCTGCTCGGTCAGCAGTTTGGCGTTAAGCTTCGTGCTTGAATCCATTTCCATCCAACGTGCAAAATAGGTAGTATCCCGCCGCTTGATTTGGTATTGATTGGGCTGCAAGCTAAAGTTCTGTTGTTCATGCAAAACTTTTTTGATGAACTGCTGAAGTTCTTTGAGTCGCAGCAACTCCGCATCTACTTCCCGTAGAGAATGATGAAGAAGTTGCCGATATTGTTCCGTAGAATAGGAGGTCATACACTCTTTAACGGACTGAACAGGCACCCCCATTCTGCGAAGTAACAGAATATGCGCCAACTGGTATACTTGATCGATGCAGTACATTCTATACTGATTGTTATCTGTGTAAGCAGGTTGAAGGACTCCTTTCTCTTCAAAATAACGAATTTGATGAACAGACACGTTCATAAGCCTAGCTAATTCACTAATCGTAATTTCACTTTTCATAAAATTCACTCCTAAGGATGAGGCTTGGAATATCTTAATGATACACCTTAGGTCAGACCTAAGGTCAAGTGTTTGCATAAAAATTATTTGCTAATACCGTTTCATTTAATTCTAAGATTTTCACGTTAAATAGATGTAGTGAAGGATCTCGTGGATTTTATGAAAAGTACAACATGACACATTAGCGACTTTCGAGGATATTATAGATACAATAAATTTTTGAATGAGGTGATACCGTGAGATTTACAGAAGCAACGAATTATGCTTCGCGCATCACGCTCGCGCTCGTTGACTCTTCTCCGGTTAAACCGATAGGTGTTCAGCAGTTAGCAGAATTGCATGGTGTTTCACCAACCTATCTTTCCAAAATTTTTACAAGGATCGTGAAAGCAGGGATGAAGGAAGCGGAAGAGAAAATGGAAAAATCATGCCTTTCGTCATACCAAGGGTGTAGAGCTTCTTAACAACGGAATGAACATTACTGCATGTTCAAAAATGGTTGGCTCACGCTTCTCCTGAAATGACCTTACAATAGCAAAAATTCTCGATACAACCATGCGTAAATCTTGGGAAGAAGCTACAAAACAAGGAATTTTTCGAATTGACATTGAAAATAAACGACCAGTTAAAGTTGAACTTACGGATATAAAGAATGAAGATATCATTGAATGGGAATATATACGCCATAATTTGGACGCTGTAAAGATGGAGCTGGGCTATTGTATGAAACCAATTGAGCAACCATGCCCTACTCAAGCGAACCCATGTCTATCTTGTCGCAATTTCTGTACAACACCAGAATTCATACCTAAATTTGAAATGGAAATTAAAGAAGTTAGAAATGTAATTGGGCGTGGCAGGGCTTTAGGTCGTCAAGTTTGGATAGATAAAAATCAAACCACCCTAGATCGTCTAGAGCCCATCCTAGAAACTTTGAAGGATGGTGTAATGCATCATTTAGCCGGGAAAAAAGGACGCGAATATATTGGAGAGGAACGCAATCATGTGAAGTAAACATATCAGAAATACCGAACGTGTGAAAAACCATGCCCAAATGAAAAGCCAAGAGGCTACTCAAAAAATACGAAGTCGTATTGAAGGATTAAGAAAGCAACAAGAGGGGAATTCTCCACAAACCATAAAACGTGATAAGACCGATGCCAGTAAAGATTCGCTTATCGCAGCTAAAAATAACCGAATTAAAAAGCTGGAAGAGGAAAACAAACGTCTGAAGGATGAATTATTAAAATTACGAGGTATGGTCTACCATAAATTTTGAGTGAAAAAACATTACTATTGTATTTCGGTTTTACTTATTGTGCTAAGCTAATTAAAAGGATAATTGAAAGGACAGAACATTAAATATGGACATTAGAAAACCTAACGATGCAGAGCTTAAAAAGGTTATGTTACTTTCTCCACAAGCTGTATTAGACGGCACATTAGGTGAAGTAAAACCTACTACTGAAAAAATTGAAACAACTTACTTTTTTACTACCGGGTGCGTTAATTTAACCAGACATCATAAATGATCAAACTTTATTTAACCCAATATTAACATTAAATACATGTAAACGATGTGAGAACCATTGATATTCCAATAATTCTCACATCAAAATTAAGATAAAAACGAATTTACAATGTTAAGGAAATTACAATGTTAAAAAGTACCATTTCTCAGCATTAAAATTGAGAAATGGTACTTTTTTTTGTAACTCTGGAAAAGCGTCCGTTTATTGATGACATAAAAGGCTGATAGTAGCTGTGTAAAGGCTAGGTGAAGCTTATTTTTGAAAAGATGTTGGCATTGTGCCATTTTAAGCAAAATAACTCCGTATTAGGAGCTATTCTTTTTTATTATGATAAAATCGCTTTGCTTTTGCACGATTCCCGCAGTCTGCCATCGAACACCAACGTCTGCTCCGATTGCGGCTTGTATCCAAAAACAGCCAACCACACGGATACCCTTCACACTTTTTCACCCTACTTAGTTCTTTTTCAGAAATAAGAATGTCTATAGCAGATTGAACAATCGGTGGAAGCATTCCATCTAATGTTTCTTCACAATTCAAAAATTCCAATGAAAATTTATTTTCACCAGGCACTACTCGCAGCATCCCGTAAGCATTGCCCAAGGCTTTATTCAGAATAGCTAGATCTTTAGAGGTTGGTGTTTCATTGTTTGATACTAGACTAAAAATTTGGTAAATCGATTCCCGCAGCTCAATCGCTTGTTGGAGAACCTCTTTTGCCTCAGAAGGTCGATTTTCTGCTTTTTTTAGTAGTGAAAGCGATTGTTGTTTCTTAAGAATATTGGCATGCAAACTCCAGTTTACCAGATTCTCGTAACTCGTCAGCAACTCCTGTGATTTCTCACTGCTATCGTGCCAACTTACTGTATTGGCAAAATCCAAACATAAACGTCCGCCGAGCAAATCATGCTTGTGTACATCTTTATTCATATCAGACATGTAGTTTCTCCTTGTCTTACCGTAAGTATTTTGACAGTCTGGGCAATATAACTTTGAATATTTCCTTATAACCATTATAAAATGTATTGACAGTTAGAATCAACCATTCCATAATATAACTATCTAAATTATTATAGAGGGTTATATACATTTATGATTAATGGAAGAAGCAGATTGGAGAGTGGAAGGAACGTGAAAAGCGGTGATGCGAATCGACTTTTATTTGATCTGAGCCCGGCTGGTATTTCAATTGGCACTTGTGTGGATGGATAACAAAAATTTATTGGAGGGGCTAAATATGAGTAAAACATTAAGAAACTCGGTTAAAACGATGATAAAGGAAACATTCGAAGGACCCCCAGTTCCTGTAAAAGGAAGTTGGTTTACAAATTCTGAACCGAATTCTGGAATTTTCGGTGTACTAGAGGGAATGTCTTGCGACCAAGCTTCAATTTCAGTTCACGAAACGACACTGGCTGCACATACTGATCACGTCCGCTATCACATGTGGGGAACCAATGAAATCTTAAAAAAAGAGAAACAACCGGAAATGGATTGGGGAAAGAGTTGGGATATTCATTCAGTAGATGAACAGCAATGGAACCGAATTCAGGAAGGATTGCGAAATGAATACTTAACACTTTTGGAATCGATTGACGCTATGGATTGGAATGAACTACTGGCCAATGAAGTGTTATCTTCTTTGGCTCATTCAGCCTATCATCTTGGCTCCATTCGACAAATGTTAAAAGTAGTCAAGGGGTAGATTTGCCATAAAATTTTAATTTTGTAAATTCTGCCATTTTATCTGAAATATTTTCATACTCTTTTAAGTTTTGGTCTGTTATTTGAGAAGTAAATATTACTGCATAATAGGTGTTCATTATGTTCCTTCCTTGATTTGATCTTATTTAGTGTAATCGATAAACACTTCTATTATAATTGAAGTATGGAATGCGGAGAGGTTGATAAAAATGAGCATAAATCCAAATGTAGCGGAAATCGCCTCTCTTCTAGGAGAAACGTCGCGAGCGACAATGCTAACAAGTTTAATGGACGGACGATTTCATACAGCCAGTGAATTAGCCTTCATGGCCGCGATAACACCTCAAACAGCCAGCTTTCACCTTTCTAAATTGGTAGAAGGTAACCTTGTTAAGGTTGAAAAACACGGGCGTCATCGTTATTATCAGCTAGCCAACGGAGAAGTTGCACATATTTTAGAATTGTTTCTTACGATTTCTCCACCTCCTGAAGTGCGTTCGTTAAAACAATTCAGCCAAGTAAAATTGCTTCGGGAAGCCAGAACTTGCTACGATCATTTAGCAGGAAAGTTAGCGGTCAATTTAACTGAATCGATGTTGAATGCAGGTTATTTTGAAAAAAAAGAAAGAGAATTTGTAGTTGCACCTAAAGGAGAACAGTTTTTTACTGTTTTCGGCCTTAATTTAGATGAATTAAAGAGAAAACGTCGCCAATTTTCTCACGCATGTTTAGACTGGAGTGAGCGGCAACATCATCTTGCTGGTGCTTTAGGACACGGACTGCTTACACATTTTTTTGAATTAGGTTGGATCGTTCAAGTGCCATCTATTCGTGCTGTAAAAGTCACAGATAAAGGAAAAATAGGGTTTAAACAAAATTTTAATATAATTACGTAATTTAGCGCTGAGAAAAACCTCTCCTTTCTGTACATCATTAGAGGTTTTTCTTCGTGATTGAACTATTCATTTATTTATCGAGTGCTTTTAACAACTAAATTATTTTTTTGCTGAAAATTTCTATTCACAAGATAGATGCCAGTAATAATAAACAAGGCACCAACTATAATTGAAGGGTATAGCG
>JAEWDX010000401.1 GCA_023389895.1 Bacillota bacterium | reverse complement strand
TATAGATTTCTATAACCATCAGCGTTATCAAAAAAGATTAAACGGCTTAAGTCCTTTAGAGTTCAGGGCTCAAGCCGCTTAATATGTTTTTATTATTTCCACTGTCTACTTGACAGGGAGCACTTCACAATTGGAGGTGCAGTTTTTCTATGGCTAAATTTACTGCAGAAGATAAATTACAAGCAGTTGAGCGATATTTAAATGGAAATGAGAGTTCAAATGAAATAGCGAAATCGTTAAGGACTGATCATAAAGCTATCCTTAAATGGGTCAAACAATACGAATACAATGGTGTTGAAGCCTTTATTAAGCCTTGTACAAATTACACACAACAGTATAACAATGAGGCTGATTTTCTACTCTCTTTGGCACGATTATTGACCTTGCGTGACAATGAGACTGATTTTCTGTCAACTTTCAAGAAAAGGAAGTCAACTTGACTCAATTAACACATTTGCGTGTCAACTTTCAAGAAAAGAAGGTCAACTTGACTCAATTACCGCATTTGCGTGCCAACTTTCAAGATAAGAAGGTCAATTTGACTCGATTACCGCATTTGCGTGTCAACTTTCAAGAAAAAGAAGTCAATTTGACTCGATTACCGCATTTGCGTGTCAACTTTCAAGAAAAAGAGGTTCAGCAATATCAGTAGCGAAGAAGTGCTACCTATACTATTCTACCCCCGCTCCATTGCCTGAATCCCCCAAATATCCGCAGCATATTCCGCAATTGTTCGATCGCTGGAGAAATAACCAGAGGTGGCTATATTCATTAGGCTCATTTTTCTCCATCTGTCCTGATCTACGTATGCCTTGCCAGCTTGCTCGTGAATATGAACATAGGCAGCAAAATCCTTTAGTACAAAATATTGATCGTTTTCAAATAATAGCGAATCAACAATTGGTTCTAATTCAGCTCCGATTCCCTGAAAATAGCCATTCGTCAGCTGCTCCAATACTTGACTCATTCTTTTATCATGGTGATAATATTCCATCGAGTTATAGCTTCCACATTGATAATAGTTCAAAACTTCCTCCGCTTTTAAACCAAAAATAAAAATATTTTCCTCTCCAACATTCTCCAAAATCTCTACATTTGCTCCATCTAGTGTGCCGACCGTAATCGCACCATTCATCATAAATTTCATATTTCCCGTTCCTGATGCTTCTTTACTCGCTGTTGAAATTTGCTCACTAATATCAGCAGCCGGGAAAATATGCTCCGCTAATGATACGCGATAATTTTCCAGAAAAACAACCTTTAATCGATCGTTAGTTTGCAAATCCTTATTCACTTTTTCTGCAACGGTATGAATGAGCTTAATTATTTTCTTCGCATAGTAATAACCTGGAGATGCTTTCGCCCCAAAAATAAATGTCCGCGGGTGCATCGTAAAACTAGAATCCTCTCGAAGTCGATTGTATAAATACATAATATGTAAAATATTTAGGAGCTGTCGTTTATAAGCATGGAGCCGTTTAACTTGAATATCAAAAATCGAATCTAGCTCTACGATCATTCCTGTTTGACTCTTAATCTGCTCTGCCAATCGCAATTTATTATTCATTTTAACCTCAGAGAGCTTTTGCAAAAATGCCGAATCCTCTTCAAAAGAAGCAAGCTCCATTAATCTTTCAGGTTTTCTAATCCACGCATCCCCAATTCCTTCTGAGATCAAACTTGAAAGCAACGGGTTTGCTTTTAAAAGCCATCTTCGATGAGCAATTCCATTTGTTTTATTAGTGAATTTTTCCGGTGTTAACTGATAAAATGACTTCATTTCACGCTTTTGTAAAATTTCCGTATGCAAGGCGGCTACTCCATTCACACTGAAACTTCCGACAATTGCTAAATGAGCCATCCTTATCTCCCCGTAGGAAATAATCGACATCTTCTCAATTTTTCCCCACTCGCCTGGATATGTCCTCCAAAGCTCCCGACAAAATCTTTCATTGATTTCATGAATAATCATGAAAATCCTTGGCAATAAAGGCTGAAAAATTCGCACTGCCCATTTCTCAAGCGCCTCAGCTAATGTCGTGTGATTCGTATAAGAAATCGTATGAACGGTAATTTCCCATGCCTCGTCCCAGCTCATCCCTTCCTCATCAAGGAAAATCCGCATCAATTCTGGGATAGCAAGAACTGGATGGGTATCGTTAATATGAATACTTATATGTTCTGGGAAATTCTTTAAATCGGGTTGACCCTTACGATAGCTGCGGATAATTGAGCGCAGACTAGCAGAGACAAGAAAATATTGCTGCTTTAACCGAAGAATCTTCCCCTCATCATGTGTATCATCAGGATATAAAAATTCAGATACCATTTCCGTCTCACGCTTATATTTTAAAATATCTTTATCTGGTGGGATGGAGGAGGAAGGCTCCGCACTCCATAGTCTTAATGTATTAACTGTTTCATTTTGATAGCCAATAATCGGCATATCATACGGCACCGCCGTGATCATTTCTGCATGTAGCTGGTGAAATACAAGCCGACCATTTTCTTCTTTCTCTTCAATCTGCCCCCAAAATGGAATCTCAATCGCCAAATCCGCCCGTTTTATTTCCCATACATGACCATGCCGCAGCCATTGTTCTGGAAGCTCCACTTGATAACCATCGACAATTTTCTGTTCAAACAGCCCATGCTTATAGCGAATGCCACAGCCATGACCAGGTAAATTCAATGTTGCTAGTGAATCCATAAAGCATGCTGCCAATCGCCCAAGACCTCCATTGCCTAAACCAGCATCCGCTTCCTGCTCTTCAAGCTCATATAACTCAATCCCTAAATCGGATAGCCCGGATCTCACAATCTCCTCTAATCCTAAATTCATTAAATTATGAATCATTAATTTCCCAAGGAGAAATTCAATCGAAAAATAATACACTTGCTTTCCTTCTGCCAGCCGGTAATGCTCATTTGTGCGAATCCATTTGGAACTAACATGCTCGCGAATCATATTCCCAAGGGTGAAATATTGCTCCCACTTTGTACTATCATGAAAGCTTTTTCCACAAATCATTTCAAGCCTTTGTAAAAAAGCTGCCTTAAATGCTTCCTTATTTGAAAACATGTTGTTCACTCCTTGAGATGAGCCGCTCATATAACTGATAGTACTCACTTGCAGAGCGAGTCCAGCTATTATTCGTTGTCATGGCATTGGTGACGACCTTTTGAAAGCATAAATCATCCTTGTAAAAACGAAGAGCGTGTTGAATCGTAAATAACATTTCATGAGCATTGAAAGAGGAAAATGAAAAGCCATTTCCTTCCCCAGTTTGTTCATTAAACATTGTCACAGTATCATTGAGTCCACCCGTTTCCCGGACAATCGGGACAGAACCATACTTCATCGCGATCATTTGACCGAGACCACATGGTTCAAATTTCGACGGCATCAGAAATAAATCAGACCCGGCGTAAATTCGATGAGCCAGCCCTTCATCAAAGCCAATATAGGCACTGAATTTTCGCGGATAGGTAGCTTCCATCTCGCGAAAAAAATCCACGAATTTTTTATCCCCTGTACCAAGAATAATAAATTGAATATCCTCAGCCATTAATTCTTGAAATACACACTGAATAATCTCAAAACCCTTTTGCGCAGTAAGCCGCGTTATCATTGCAATAATTGGGATATCTCTCATTTGTGGAAGAGCAAAATCCGCCTGAAGCCTTCCTTTATTTATTCTTTTTTTCTCAAGTTCACCTATACTATATGTCTCGTAAAGATAAACATCTGTTTCAGGATGATAAAATTCAGCATCAATTCCATTCAAAATCCCCTCAAGATCTTCTTTCCTTTTCTGAAGCAGTCCATGAAGCTTTTCACCGTAATACTCTGTTTGTATTTCTTGTTTATATGTCGGACTGACGGTTGTAATTTTATCAGCAGAAACAAGCGCTCCTTTCAAAAAATTTATCCCTCCATAAAATTCAAGCTGATCAATTGTAAAATATTCATCCCCTAGCCCAAATAAATCCCCAAGTGCCTTTCGATCCATTATTCCTTGAAATTGCAGATTATGAATCGTAAACACAGTGCGAATGCTTTCATAGCCCGCACGTGTGCAATACTCTGTTTTTAATAAAAAAGGAATCATCCCCGTATGCCAATCATGACAATGAATAAGAGCGGGATAAAAATCAATATAAGGCAGCGCCTCTAGCACCGCACGATTAAAAAAGGCGAATCTTTCACCGTCATCATCATAGCCATACATTTTTTCCTGATAAAAATAATCCTGATTATCTACAAAATAATAAGTCATTCCCTGATAAACAAATTCTTCAATCCCGCAATATTGTTTCCTCCACCCTATTTTTACAGGAAATTCCGCTTTCTTGATCATACTTGCTTTATATTCATCAGCAATCATGCTATATTTCGGCATGATTATTCTTATTTCCGCACCCAGCTTCAATAATTCCTTCGGCAAAGCCCCTGCGACATCGGCAAGTCCTCCTGATTTGACAAATGGAACACATTCAGAGACAGCAAATAATACTTTCACGAATTCATCAGCACTCCTTGAAACGTCCCCTTCTGAATGACAAGAGGTGAATCCTGTGTTCCATTCATCATTACACCTGATTCAACTTTCACATCCTTATCTAAAATAACTGAATCAAGCAGACAATGAGCGCCAATTTGACTTTTTTGCATAATAATACAGTTTCTCACGATCGAACCTTTGCCAATCTTAACTCCTCTTGAGATAATACTATTTTCGACGATGCCTTCGATTTGGCAGCCATTTGCAATCATTGAATGCTTTACAGCTGACCCTTTTAAATATTTTGAAGGAGGCTCATCCTTTACCTTCGTATAAATAGGCTGCTCCTTTCGAAATAATTGCTTCCATGTATGCTGCTCTAAAATAGCTAGACTTGTAGAAAAATACGTTTTGATCGAATCAATCATTACCGCATACCCGTCATACTCATATATACAAACCTTATAAGGACCATTCAAATGCTCGACGACATCGCGCATACACGTATACCCCGTCAATTCCCTTGTCTGAATAAGTTCAATAAGCAGAGAGGTCTTGACTAAATACAATTGCAAAGACTTTCGCTCATGGTGAATTTCTGTAATATCGTAGCCTGATAAAATATGCTCTTTCATTACTGGTCTGAAATCCATATTAAAAACAGTAAAGCAATTAGCAATGAACGCATAATCTTGTTTACTTCTTTTAAAATAATCTAAATTAGCGGCAAAATGGCTAAATGTGCCGATCCCTTTTTTCTCTCCATCTACACTCGGAGACGGAAAAAAGAATAAGCCATCCCTTTTCCGATTCAAATCCCAATTTTTTCCGGAACCTAAATGATCCATTAAAGAGCGATATTGAAACTTTGGAAAAATCGCGACACTTTCAATCTCCGAATTCACCATATTGGAAAGGACAAAATCAATGAGACGATATCTCCCTGCAAATGGAATCGCTGCAAGTGTACGATTATTCATCAATTCCGCTAACTCCTCATGATAAGTAGTCGCATCGATTACACCGAGCAATTGTTTTTTCAACCGTAATCCCTCCTGTAAATCTATTTAAGTTCAATCCATATACCATTCATTGTTTAGCTACGATCATCTCGTCGGTAACAAGGATAACTTCATCTTCCTCCGCGCCTCTGATGACCGTTCCAGATGGGATTTTCGTATTTGTCGCAATGATTGCTCTTTCGATAAAAACATTGTGCTCAACTTCTACATTCGGCATAATGACTGATTCACGGATGAATGAACCTTTTCCGATCACCACTCCTTGAAAAAGCACAGATCTTTCGATTTCGCCTTCAATCATACAGCCTTCATTTATGAGCGATTCCGTAATTCTTGCTTCAGGTGAAATGTATTGTGGAGGATGGTTTGGATTAACAGAATAAATGCGCCAATGATAATCGAATAAATTTAACTCACAGCTTTCATCTAATAAATCCATATTCGCTTCCCAAAGGCTTTTAACTGTTCCTACATCCTTCCAGTAGCCTTGAAAGGGAAAGGCTACAAGCTTCCTTCTTTCCTTTAGAAGAAGTGGAATGATATCCTTGCCAAAGTCATGGCTTGATTCCCCATTCTCATTATCGAGTTCTAAATATTTTTTTAAAATCGGCCAGCTAAAGATGTAAATCCCCATTGAGGCAAGATTGTTTTTCGGAATATCTGGCTTTTCTTCAAACGCGATAATCTCCTTATTCTCATCCGTATTCATAATGCCGAACCGACTTGCTTCATTCCAAGGAACTTCAATAACTGAAATCGTTACATCTGCCTTTTTCTCAATATGGTATTCTAGCATTTGTTCATAATCCATTTTATAAATATGATCACCTGATAGAATTAAGATGTAATTAGGGTCAAATTGCTCAAGGTAGTTCAAGTTTTGATAGATGGCACTAGCTGTTCCGGTATACCACTTGACCTCAGCGGTTGCACTATACGGAGGAAGGACAGTTACCCCGCCGCCATTTCTTCGATCTAAATCCCATGCACTGCCAATCCCAATATATGCGTTTAATACGAGCGGCTGATATTGCGTTAAGACACCGACTGTATCAATCCCTGAATTCGTACAATTGCTCAAGGCAAAATCGATAATCCGATATTTCCCACCAAACGGAACTGCTGGCTTTGCAATATTCTTCGTGAGCGTAAGAAGTCTACTTCCATGCCCTCCGGCTAGCAGCATGGCTACACATTTTTTCTTTCCCAACTCTGTTTCTCTCCTTCCGATATTTAACAGGCCGTAATATCGCTAAACCAAATGGAGAAATCGTCATACATAACGAAAATGGTTTGCCATGATATGCGATTTCCTCTGTTTTTAAAAGCTTTTTATTTACTTTTCCTTTGCCTCCGAAGTTAAGGTCATCACTATTCATCTCTTCCCGATACAAACCTTCATTGGGGACACCAATTCGATAATGCTCATACGTGCATCCAGTGAAATTTCCAATGATGATAAGATGCTCCTCTAGCATTTTTCCTTTACGAATGAATGAAAAGATCGACTGCTCGTCATTATTCACATCAATCCATTCAAATCCGTCTGGATGATGATCCAATTCATAAAATGGTTTTGCACGGCGATATAACATCAAAAGCTTTTTCAAAAATACGTTCATTTTCCGATGCATTTCATAATTAAGTAAATTCCAATCGAGCTGCGCTTTATCCTTCCACTCATCATATTGCGCAAATTCTGTCCCCATGAATAATAATTTTTTCCCAGGATGCGTCATCATATAGCCTAAGAGCAGTCTAAGCTGAGCGAATTTTTCCCCATAATCGCCGGGCATTTTATTCAATAATGATTTCTTTCCATGAACAACCTCATCATGGGAAAGGGGAAGGATGAACTTTTCGTTAAAAGCATATAGCAATGGGAAAGTCATTTTCCGATGAACTTCCCTTCTTGAATATGGAGCTGTTTCCATATAACAAAGAATGTCATTCATCCAGCCCATATTCCATTTATAGGTAAACCCGAGCCCACCATCCTGCACTCGTGATGTCACATGAGGAAAATCAGTTGAATCCTCCGCTATCATTAGAAATGCCGGATCTCTTTCCATAATTGTCTTATTTAATTTTTTCAAAAATTGAATCCCATAAAGGTTTTCCTGCTGAACTTGGCGATTAGGCCAATAAATGATATTTGCGACCGCATCGACTCTAAATCCATCAATATGGTAATATTCCATCCAAAAAAGGGCGTTGGAAATTAAAAAGCTTTGTACTTCATTTTTCCCAAGATTGAAATTAACAGTTCCCCAGACGCCATTCTCACGATTGATTTCCTCTTCATATTCATATAAAGAAGTACCATCAAACTCCCGTAAACCATGATCATCCTTGCAAAAATGGCCAGGAACCCAGTCAAGAATCACCCCAATTCCATGCTGATGACATTGATCAATAAAATACATAAACTCACGTGGAGTACCATACCGACTCGTTACAGAATAATAGCCCGTTCCTTGATATCCCCAAGAATCGTCGAGCGGATGTTCAATTACGGGCAAAAGCTCAATGTGAGTAAAACCATGTTCGATGACATAGGGTATTAATTCTTCTGCTAATTCTTTGTAAGAAAAGGATTTTATTTTCGCTTCATTTTCAATAAGTTCTAAGTTATCGGCAGTAATTTGTAATGGTTGGCTCTCGAATAATTCGGTTGTTTCTCGTTTCTTCCATGAGCCTAAATGTAATTCATAAATCACGATTGGCTCTGACTGATCATTCCACTTCGCTTTCTTTTCCAGCCATTTGTTGTCATTCCATTTATACCCCTCTAATGAATAAACAATAGAGGCGGTATTCGGTCTGATTTCCGAATAAAAACGATATGGATCTGATTTTAAAAGCGTCCTCCCTTCTTTCGAGATGATTTCATACTTATATAAAGCTCCGTGCAAATCCGCTTCAATATGAATGCACCAAATCCCCCCATCATTAACTTTATGTAGGCAATATCCGTTTCCATTCCAATCATTGAAATTACCAACTAATCTGACCATTTCAGCATTCGGTGCCCACACACAAAATCTTGTATAAGTAATAACTCCTCTCATTATTAAATGCGCGCCAAATAAGCGATAGCTTTCGTAAAGTGTTCCTTCATGGAATAAATATGCTTCATATTCAGTTGGCAAACTTGTATGCATACAATTCTTCTCCTAATGCGTCATAATTATGGAACTACTACCCGATTGAAACATACGACATAGAGTAATTCAGCCTTCATGATGTATATTCAAGTGTCATGAGAAAAAGCCTTGTCATCAGTAAACAAATTTTCCGACAATAAATGTGAGCGTTTACCAATTTATGTGCCTTTTCTAATCTTCTCTTTCACTTTCGGGATAAATCTATCGGATAAAGACAAAATAAGACAAAGTCTTTCGCAAAAATAGGGGGGTTAGCGTAGTGAGTAAGGAAGAAGATGAATATTTAGCAAGAGAAGCTGCAAAAAATGTAGTGAAGGTTCCGATATTTGGGCCTCCTGATGGGAAAATTCTAGCAGTTGGCGAGATATTCCGCGGACCATCGACAGGAATGACCTCCGAACTTGATTTGAATAATCCTGGAAATAAATTGCCTGAACAGGATGTGGATTTGGATTAGATGGAGTTAAATCCAATTGGCAATCCTTAGAAGGACGAAGCGTGATTCATGGATAGTTCCGTAAAAACAAAAACAGTCTCAGCAATTTTGAACTAAACCCTAATAGTTTGGCCGGTTCATTTGCTTGTAGACTGTTTTTTTTATTGTTTCGTTTTAATTTGGGAATAAAGTTTGATTGTGTCTGCTATCTGTGCCCTTTCTGGATTACTAATATCTTTCAATGGTGCTCCCATAACGATACAAATATATTCTCGTCCATCTTTTATCCCAACGGTTACCCAACATTCTCCAGCTTCATATGTTGTACCGGATTTTCCACCAAGAATTTCAAAGCCCTTTTGATTTAACTCATTAACCCTAGAAAGAACAGTTGATCTTAACATGATTCCGTCAGGGTGATCCGCTGTTTTTGTAGTCAAGTAACTCTCTTTTGTAAAAATGGCTCTAAAATGGCCATTTTCTAAAGCATAATCTAAAAGAAGACCAATATCATAAGCTGTCGTATATTGATCTTTATTATGAAGACCTTCTGGATTCGTAAAATGTGTGTCCTCCATTCCTAATTCGGCTGCCTTATTATTCATCATTCGAACAAACTCTTCTACACTCCCACCTACATGAATAGCAAGGGAATTGGCAGCCTCCCCACCAGAGTTTAAGATCGTTCCATAAAGAAGATCGCGATATGTTACTGCTTCTCTTCCATAAAAGCCTGCCATCGACGAATTGCTTGCAACCATTTCCCTATAACTGTCTACATCTACAGGTGCAATAGCAGATAAATCTTTAATATGTTCAAGCGCCACAATTGTTGTCATGATTTTCGTCAAAGATGCGGGAAATGCCCGGGACTTCGAATTCTTTTCATATTGGACATTTTTATCTTCTCTATCAAATACATAAATATACTTACTTGCATAGTGATCATCATCGAAAATAGTTAAATATTGTGATATATCCAAGTTTGTGATCCCAACTTTATTTCCAACTTTTACAAAAACAAATAAAATAACTAGTACAATCACTAAAAATTTCAGCGCTTTTAAGATTTTTTTCATACATACCATCCGTTCATCTAATTTCCAAAATAAAAAAATACACTTTAGATTTCGTTATAAGATTACCAAAATTTAAAGTGTCATTTTTTCGTTTTTCATGATGAAATTCTTACTTTTTTCTTACGAAATTAATAAGGAAGCTTAACGTTCATTTCGAATCGGTCATTATTGCTGTATGCTTCAATCGTTCCACCATGTGCGATAACAATCGATTTCGCTATTGCAAGTCCTAGCCCAGCAGCACCCGTACTAGAGCTTCTTGAAGAATCAAGTCGGAAAAACTCATCAAAAATGTGAGCCATTTTAGCACTAGGGATTGTTGGCCCATTATTTAAAACATTAATATTCACGAATTCATTTTCCTTTATGACTGCAATCATGATCTCACTGTTTTCATAAGCATAATTAATTGCATTTCGAATAATATTATCGATAACCCTTTCCATCTTATTCGGATCAATATTCACCATAATTCCCGACTCAATTTCGCTGTTAGTTGTAAGATTTTTTTTACCCAAAATTGGGATGAATTCATAGATAAGTTGCTCCATCATCATGCTAAAATCAACCTGTGATTTTTCTACAATCATTTCATCTAAATTAAATCTCGTAATTTCAAAAAACTCATTTATCAAGCTTTCTAATCTAATCGCCTTATCAAAGCTTATCTTTAAATACTTTTTACGAAAACTTTCGCTAAGATCATTTTCCTCAGATAGAATCGTCAAATATCCGATAATAGAGGTTAGGGGGGTTTTTAGATCATGCGCTAAATAGATAATTAAATCATTTTTTCTTTTTTCCGCATCCTTCGCTAATTTTTCATTCTCTCTTAGGCTCAACTTTATTTGATTCATTTTTGCCGTTACGTCTTTTAAATCTCCTGAAAGTGATATTAATAAATCATCCTGCTGATAAATCTCGTCAATAGCAGTGATAATCTCATCCATATATTGAATCGATTTATGAAATAATCTGAAAGCAATCACCGCATAGCCTGCCATTAAAACGATAAGGATCAAAAAAGCCTTATTATCATTTGCCCAACTATAAAATGGATACATGAATTCATGACCAAAATATGTTTTGCTGCCCAACATCAATTTGGATAAAATGAATAATAAAATAATAATGATCGTATAGAGAATGGATGAAAAAATAAATTCGAATGCGAATTTTTGTTTTAAATATTTATTCAATCATATAACCTACTCCCCAAACCGTTTTAATAAATTTTGGTTTTCTAGCATCCTCACCCATCTTTTCCCGTAATCTTGCAATATGAGCCATAACCGTGTTGTTATTATCGATATATTTCTCGCCCCAAACGTTCGTAAAAAGCTCTTCTGAAGAAATAACCTTCCCGTTATTTCTTGCCAAATACAATAAAATATCAAATTCCAGAGGAGTAAGCTCTAGCCCCTTTTCATACAGAGTCACTTTGTGAGAGTCGATCTGGATAGACAAGCCATGAATGTCAATTATATTTGCTTCAATTTCTTTATTGTATAGTTTCGTTCTCCTAATCTGCGTTTTCACTCTAGCAATTAGTTCAAGAGGGTTGAAGGGTTTCGTTATATAATCATCCGCACCTATCGTTAAACCCATAATTTTATCCATATCCTCGACCTTTGCAGTAAGCATAATGACAGGATAATAATGATTTTCTCTCAACCTTTTTAAAATCGTAAAGCCATCAATATCTGGAAGCATGATGTCCAAGACAGCTAAATCAATATTACAGCTATCTATCATAAGAAGAGCCTCTTCACCAGTATTAGCTTTTACTACTTCATAACCCTCATTTTGAAGATAAAATTCTACTAAATCTGCAATTTCCTTTTCATCATCAACTACAAGAATTCTTGTCATCCTATCCTCCATAAAAAATGAATTACATTACATTAAAATTCTATTCTTCCACTTAAACATATAGCATATTTCCTATGTCATCTCTATTTTAACAGAAAAGCAGACTGCCATTTTCAGTTGACTATCTTCCTATTATCTATTAAAATTAATTATTTGAGCGAATGCTCAACGTGGTTCGTAACCATCCCACGATAAAAAACTAAGGAGAGAATTGTATATGAAAGTAAGGACACTTGTTGCAAATGGCATTTTAGCAGCACTATATTTGGCTGTTTCCATGCTCATCCAACCATTTGGTTTTACGAATATCCAGTTTCGGGTATCGGAAATGTTTAACCACTTGGTCGTATTTAACAAAAAATATATTTTTGGAATCGTATTAGGTGTATTTATTACGAATCTATTATTTTCACCAATGGTTCCGTTTGACCTTGTTTTTGGTGTCGGTCAATCGATTATTTCTTTATTGATTACAATCGTTTGCTGCCGTTTTATCAAAAATATTTGGATACGAATGGTTGTAAATACCATTGTCTTCACCATTACGATGTTTCTCATTGCACTTGAGCTTCATTTAGCACTCGATTTTCCTTTCATGCTTACTTGGCTGACAACCGCAATTGGCGAATTTATTGTTATGGCTATCGGCATTCCCGTCATGTATGCACTAAATAAACGAGTGAATTTTGATAAATTAATAGAAAAGGCATAATTGTCTCATGAAAAAAGGGATCTCCCGTCGTTGAATTCAACTTCGAGAGATCCCTTTTCTCATACTGTCACCGATGCGAAAAACTCATTATATAATGCCTGAACTGCTCGCTTTTCGTCAACTTCTTTTACACCAAACATCATGCTTACTTCAGAGGAGCCTTGATTGATCATTTCAATATTGACCTCTGCCCTTGCTAATGCATTAGATGCTCTAGCTGTCGTACCAATATTATGGCGCATTCCTTCGCCGACAACCATGACAAGTGCAATCCCATGATCAATGACGACTTCATCAGTATGCAATTCCGTTTCAATTCTCGCTTTAATCTCACTTTCTATTTTCGAATTAAGCTGGCTTTCTCGTAAAATAATCGAAATATCATCGATTCCTGATGGCGTATGCTCATAGCTTAGTCCAAGCTCTTCTAAGATTTCCAAAACTCTGCGACCGAATCCTATTTCCCGATTCATTAAGTATTTACTCACATAAATACTGCAAAATCCTCCCGCACTTGCGATCCCAATGACAGGGCCATTCATATTATTCCTTTCATTGACAATCTTTGTCCCAGGTGCACTAGGATTATTCGTGTTTTTAATATGAACGGGAATTCCTGCTCGGAATGCTGGAACGAGTGCCTCATCATGCAAAACCGTAAATCCTGCATAAGAAAGCTCGCGCATTTCTCGATAGCTAAGCTCTTTAATTTCCTTTGGCTGCTTTACGATAAATGGGTTAACCGAATAGACAGCATCCACATCTGTAAAGTTTTCATATAAATCAGCCTTAACTCCATTTGCTAGAATCGAGCCGGTAATATCTGAGCCACTGCGAGAAAATGTATAGATTTCTCCTTCCTCGCTATATCCAAAAAATCCAGGAAAAATAATGATTCCCGATCGTTCACGAAGCGAATATAATCGTTTATATGATTCTGGCAACACTTGCGCATTGCCATGTTCAGCACTTACAAGAAGGCCTGCTTCCTTTGGATTCACATAATGGGCCTCTACGCCCTGCTTCTTGAAATAGGCGGCAACTAACTTCGCATTATTGTCCTCGCCCGCCGCCTTCATAACATCTAAAAAGCGTTCAGGACAACGTTTATCACTATTGAGCCTTGCTAATAGATCCTCTTTAATTGTATGAATAATTTCTTCTGGAAGAGCTAGTTCATCGGCAATTTGTCCATATCGCTCCAAAATAATAGTTAGTTTCTCAAGAGGATCAAGATTCAATAAGCTCATTTCCGCACATTCAATTAATAAATCTGTTACTTTACGATCCTCAGCAAATCTCTTCCCAGGGGCAGATACGACAATAATTTTTCGCTTAGGATCTGAAACAACAATTTGAAAAACCTTTTCAATCTGCTTTCCTGACGCTAACGACGAGCCCCCAAACTTAACGACCTTCATCCTGACATCCCCTTAATCTTCTGAAAAATATAACCTTTATTTTACTCCAATTCAGAAAATAATCAAGAGTTTTTCTTCCCTACAAGGACAATTGTTTGTTATTAAAGGACATTAAGTTGTTGAAAAAAAGTAATTTAATGAAATAGCTATGTTAGTCAATAACGTTGTTTTATGAAAAGCCTGTGGAGCACGCGTTCAAAAAGTGATCCAAAGTTCGGATCAAAATTTTGCCCGCATACCCCACAGGCAATTTCAACATTTGAATTTAACAGTGCAAACGAAGACATAAATATGAACATGGAGCCGAAACGTCTTGTAGTAGAACTAGATATGCAGAGAATGTGGGTGTGAGTTCTTTAAGAAAATATACTCAAGAAAGACCTGACGAAAAATTCTCCATACCAGTTGCAGAAGATTATACAACTGTTTATATTATATAAAAAGATATAGTGGCAGGACTATGAATATGCAAATACCTAATTACGGTTATACTTATTATCATCGTGTGATGATAAATCGTGATAATCCTGATTCAAGTACCCATCATCCTTATGTAAATAAACTATCTGGAGGGGAGTAAATTGCGTCTAAAAAACCAAATCATTGTTGAATGGACACTAGTTAAACATTATGAAGATGTTTCATTTGTACAGCGACTTGAACATGTTATAACAGCGCAAAATGAAACACTTAAAGAAGGAGAAGCGTTAGAAATCCATCAAATCATTTATGTAGGTGAATTCAATCAAGAAAAAGTGTATATCATTATTTTAAATATCATACCTGAAAAATAGTGCAAGTATGATTGATAGTACGCAAGCGAGCATTAGAGACAGCTAAAAGTGTTAGCAGCATGTAGGTGGTGATGGCTCTTTTACCGCCTCTTTTGATAGCCCTATTCCCTCCATGTTTGGTTTTGATTTGTTGTAAGACAAAGAAAGGGGCTATCCCATAAGTTGGTCAAACCGACTTTTGGGATAGCCCCTTCCTTTCAAATAATATCCTAATTCTTTTATTCGCTCACAAAGCAAATTATCTTTAAACCTTTTTCATTCTAACATTATTCCATTTTACCCGTCTCATTAAAATAATCCTGCAAATCATCCTGAACACTTTCCTTAGCAAGCGGTACATTTGATCGATAGGCAGCCCGATTCAATAAATGAGCGACAACTGGAGATGTGAGGAAAACGAAGAAAATTCCAAGAATTAATCGAATACTAAAATAGCCATCCACTATTAAAAAATATAGAAAAGTACCGAATAATATATTAAGTACACCTAAATTGGCACTTTTCGAGACGGCATGTGCACGAGTATAGACATCAGGTAAGCGAATTAAACCTACTGCACTTAATAAACTAAGCACAATTCCTAGAAAAAGAAAAACAGCAACAATCCATTCAATGTATCCGTTTCCGTTCAATAACAACACCTCTTTCGATAAACCTTGCAAATGCAATTGTCCCGACAAAAGATAGGATTCCAATCAAAAGAATAATATCAAGAAAGGCATGTGTCCGAAGGTAAATAGAGAGAATCGCAACACCTGCAAGCAAGTTAACCCCAATATTATCTAATGCCATTACTCGATCAGGCATTGAAGGTCCTTTCATAACACGATAAAGGGCAGCAAGAATCGAACATACTATTAAACAAAGACAGACACTTAAAAACAAATCAAACATTATCTTGTTACCTCCTTGATTGCTTTCTCGAAATTGACCTTTGACTGTATAACTGCATCAATTGATTCTGGTAAATTTAAGCCATGAACATAAAACACTTTATTATCCGGTGTCACCTCAACAACTACTGAGCCAGGGGTCAATGTGATAAGCAGTGCAAGCAGCGTCACTTCTAAATTACTTTCCAAATCAGTTTCCATCTTAAAAATGCCTGGAGTTACATCAATTTTTGGCTTTACTACTTGCCTAATGACATATATGCTCGAAAAGAGCGACTCATAAAGAAACACACATAATAATTTTAGAATCGAAATAATTTTTTTCATATAAAAGGATGTTGGAAAAAAGCGCCTCATACAAAAAACAACGAATAAACCAACAAAATAACCGCCTATAAAGGACAAAGCGCTCCACTCATCCTGCAGAAACATCCATAAAAAAGCGATTGCGAGATTAATTAGCACTTGAATTGCCATTATCGTCCCCCTCCTTTCAAACACAAAAGAACCTATCTTATTGGTTCACTACCTAAAACCGCTTCAATATACAATCCTGGATTCATTAAGCCTTCTGCAGCAAGACGAACATATACTTGGATTCCCTCAGCACCTAGCCCTAAAATAACCGTTATCGCTGTTAAAAAGCCAATTGGTAGCAAGAGCCCTTTCGTTGATCCTTTTTCCATTTCCTTGCTTAAATGCGTTTCACCCCAAAATACATTCATAAAGATTTTCATCATTGAATACAAAACCATTAAACTCGTTATTAATCCTATTGCCCCCAACCAGAAATAGCCGGTTTCAAAAGTACCTCTCGTAATAAAAACCTTCCCTAAAAATCCGCTAAGTGGTGGAATACCAGATAGTGAGAGAGCAGCGATAAAGAACATCCACCCTAAATAAGGATGATTCCGAATCAAGCCGCTAATTTCATTCAGCTTGCTCGTTGCTGTTATATAAATAATCGTCCCACCTATTAGAAAAATTAACGCCTTAATGATGATGTCATGGATAAGATAATAAATAGATCCGGTTATGCCCATCGTCGTAAATGTTGCTAATCCAGCTATAATAAAGCCAACCCCAACAACAACATTATAAGTAAGGATTTTTTTAATATCCGAATAAGCAACTGCTCCTAACGCGCCAAGCACCATCGTCATTGCCGCAAGAATTCCGATGAATAAATGCGTAATTTGCGGCTCATGATAAAACACCAGTGTGAACATCCGGAAAATCGCGTAAATTCCGACCTTCGTTAATAAAGCTGCAAAAATTGCTGCAACCGCTGTGGGTGGTGCACTATAAGAGCCTGGGAGCCAAAAGAACAGGAAGAGACCTGCCTTCATACTAAACACGATCAAAAACAAGAAGGCTACTGTAGTCATTAACCCACCCTGCCCTACCTCCGCAACCCGCAGTGAAAGGTGAGCTAAATTCAACGTCCCTGTCATCGCATACAAATACGCAATTGCAAGTAAAAATAAAAAGGACGAAACAACATTCGTTAAAACATACTTAATCGATTCCCGTAGCTGAATCTTAGTCCCCCCTAAGGAAATCAACACATAAGAGGAAATTAACATTACTTCAAAGCAAACAAATAAATTAAATAAATCTCCCGTCAAAAACGACCCATTAACACCTGCAATTAGAAATAAAAACAGTGGATAGAAGTAATGCTCCTCTCGTTCTCTCCCAATCGAATGAAAGGCATATAGTAAGCAGAATAAAGCTACGATACTTGAACTCAATAGAAGTAAAGTCGCAAACATATCAGCAACAATACTGATTCCAAATGGGGCTTCCCATCCTCCAACTTGCAACGTTTGAATACCTTCTGCTCTAATTACATTTAATAATAAAATCGAAATGACAATTAATGCCCCAATCGCAATCAGACTAGCTAATCGGTGAAAACGAATATTTTTTCGAAAAATAACCATAATCAATCCGATTATAACTGGAATGATGATTGGCAATATAATTAGATTATTCATCATCCATTCCCCTCAATTTATCCATATCATCAGTCCCTAACGTTTTATAGGTTCGGTAACTAAGCACTAAAAATAATGCTGTTACTGCAAAATTTATCACAATTGCGGTTAAAATTAGCGCTTGCGGAATTGGATCAGTAAACGTCGTCAGCTTTTCTCCAAGTAGCGGAGGTGCCCCTGTTTTCAATCCGCCCATTGTTAAAATAAGCAGATGAACGCCATGGCTTATAATAGATGTTCCTAAAATAATCCGCAGCATGCTTTTTGATAAAATCAAATACGTTCCAATTGTAAAAAGCAATCCTGTGAGAATAGCTATTATTGTTTCCATTTTTCCCCATCCTCACTTATATTTAATATAATTGTCATGGCTGTTCCAATTACCGCAAAAGCGACGCCAACATCAAAAATAACAGCTGTTGCAAGCTCTGTTTTTCCAAAAACCAGGAGGTCAAAATAACCAAAAGTATGGCTGAGAAATGGTGCGTTAAACATAAATGAGCCTACCCCTGTGAGCACAGCAAGCAAAACACCAAATCCTGCCAGCCTCATAAAATCAATCGGTAAATTTTCATGCACAGTTTCAATATCAAATGCTAAATAAAGGAGAACAAGTCCAGAAGCAATACCTAGTCCGCCAACAAATCCACCACCTGGGTTATGATGCCCGCCGAAAAATAGATAGATGGCGAAGGTCAGAATAATCACAACAGCCGCTTTCGTCACCGTATGCAAAATTACATCATTTGGTTTTGGCTTCATTCCTTCTCCCTCCCCGCCAACTGAAGTTTAATTAGTGTAAACACACCTAACCCAGCAATCGTCAAAACAAGAATCTCTAACATTGTATCCATTCCACGGAAGTCAACAAGAATGGCATTTACAATATTTTTCGCCCCTGCAAGTGAATAAGAATCTTCAAAATAGCTTGATATTGATGCAAAGAAACGGTTATTATTTGCTGCTAGTGCAATAATTGTTACTACTAATCCAACGCCAAGTGAGATAATGAAATTTGTCACCTTAAAACTTAATTTGCTTATCTCTTTTTTTAGGTCTGGTAAATAACGGAAGCACAAGAGGAAAAGTGCAACCGTAACGGTCTCTACAACTAACTGTGTTAGTGCTAAATCAGGTGCACGGAAAATCACATATAACAAAGATACTAAATAACCAAGTGCACCAAGAGCGATAATAGCTGTTACTCTTGATTTTGCAAAGAAAACGATGAAGGCAGAAATAACAATCGCAAAAATAATAAAACCTTCGTATAAACTGATTGGTGCATTCTGCGAGAAATCAAAGCTCAAATCATTGAATAACAAAAGAGAACCGCCAAGAACAAGAATCATAAAAGCAAAAATATAGCCTAAATAATCACGAATAAATCCTGTCATATAGCCTTTTGTTATTTTTAGTGAGATCGATTCCATCCCTTCAAGAGACCGATTATATAAATGATTCAGGGCAAGCTTTTTTGGATAGAATCCATATATAGAAGACCATTTTCTCAAGGTAATATATAAAATCGTACCTAAACCAATTACACCTAAAGTCATAAATATTTCTGGCGACCAGCCATGCCAAGCACTAATTTTCACATCAATACCACCTGAGGCTGCTAGGCTAGGAATGATCGCTATTAAGGCTGGCTGCAAGAATTTCTCTGAAACAACATTCGGGAAAAAGAAAATCACAATCACTAGAGTTGCTAAGATCATTGGTGGGATTAGCATTCCCAATGGCGCTTCATGTACTTCCTTATCAAGCTTTTCTGGATGCTGCTTACCCGTAAATGTTTTAAAAACAAGAATCATACAGTAAACAAACGTGAAAATACTGGCTATCCAAGCAATCACCGGAAATAGCAAACCAACCGTCTTTATGCCAAATACAGGCTGCTCTAAAACCGTCAGAACACTTGTGAAGAACATTTCTTTACTGAGGAATCCATTAAACGGAGGGAGACCTGCCATTGCAAAGCTACCAATAATCGTGAGTGTAAATGAGACAGGCATTAGGCTCATTAACCCGCCTAATCTTCGAATATCACGCGTACCTGCTTCATGGTCAATAATGCCAATGACCATAAATAAGCTACCTTTAAACGTCGAATGGTTGATTAAATGAAAGATTGCCGCTAAAACAGCAAATGCATATACAGTCCCTTCATCGCTATACTCAAAATACAAAGCGGCTGAACCAATACCGAGGAGACTCATAATGAGTCCTAATTGGCTGATTGTTGAATAAGCCAGTAATGCCTTTAAATCCTTTTGATTCACAGCCATGAAAGATCCATATATTAAAGTCGTGAGCCCGATCCCAGAAACAAGCCAAAACCATTCGGGATGACCACCAAAAACAGGTGTAAAACGAGCAACTAAGTAAATACCTGCTTTCACCATTGTTGCGGAATGCAAATAGGCACTGATTGGTGTAGGTGCTTCCATCGCATCTGGCAACCAAATACTGAACGGAAATTGTGCCGATTTTGTAAAAGCTCCTAATAGGATCAAAATCATCGCAGGAAGGAATAATGACTGGTTAGATAGAACATCTACCTTGCTCACAATTTCACGAATACTATACGTATCTGTCATCATGGTGAGCATTATGAAACCTGCTAGCATCGCAAGTCCACCAGCTATCGTAATGAGCATTGCCTTCTGTGCGCCATAGCGAGAATTTTTTCGCTGATACCAATAAGCAATTAATAAAAAGGAAGAGATACTTGTCAGTTCCCAAAACACATATAGCACGAATATATTATCGGAAAAGACTAGTCCAAGCATTGCTCCCATAAATAAGAGCATATACACATAAAAATTATGAAGAGCTTCTTTTTCCTTGGACATATAATAAATGGAATATAGGACAACAAGCGTACCAATTCCAGAAATAAGCAATCCAAAAATAAGAGCTAAACCGTCAAGATAAGTTGTATAATTTATGCCTAAGGAAGGCATCCATGGAAGTTCAAGGAGGACAGTATTTCCCGTTGAAATAATAGGGATATACTGTAATAAATAGATAAATACGATGAAAGGAACGGCAAGTACAAACCAACCTACGTGGATTTTTGGTGTGCATGCTTTATAAATAAACGGAACAAAAAATGCGAAAAGTAATGGAATGAATATCATGATATGAAACAAAGACACAATCAAACCCCCTCATGAATAACGAGCAGAATCCTGCTTCGCAACGAATGAACTGATGTAGAAAGCCAGTTCCTGTTGACTGAAAATGGTGTATAAGCTATAGTCATACATAGTTTAGTCGTGGTAAAATCCTGCTAAACGCATCTTATCTCGAGGTGAATGGAAAATGCGAAAAGTTAAAGGACGTATGGATGAAGGCATCCTCGTCTGTGTATATTATGGACCAAACGGTGAACGACTTATTCAGCGCGGCTGTAGGCTAGCAAGTATGCTTGACTGCCCTCTTTATATCTTGACTATAGATCCAATCCCTTTTGATGATTTGGATGCAGAAAAGTCTGATTACATCACAAGATGGAAACAATTAGCAGAACAACATAGTGCAGAGGCATTTTTATTAAAAGATAATGAGAAGCGTCCCGTTGCAAAAGTAATCGCTGAAGTTGCACGAGAAAAACATATTACACAAATCATACTCGGACAGACAGCTCAAAGTCGCTGGGAGCAGCTAACAAAAGGATCGATCATTAACTCACTATTACGAGAAATCCCATTCGTCGATCTTCATATTATCTCTGTTTCCCGCTCGCTTCGTGACCAAGAAGGTCAGTTCGAAAAAGGCGTTCGTGCTTATCTTCTTAAAGAAGGAGAACATTACCGTTTAAGTTTCAGCCATACAAAAGAGATCGAATATGAAGGGATTTTCTTTAAGGATCACGGAACTGATTTTAATAATGGCGTCTTTAAGTTTATGAAAGACAATGAAACGATTCAGGTTGCTGTTATTGAGGATAGCGTGAAAGAGTTAAAAAATGTTCTTATGATTGAACCACTTGATTTCGATAATCATTGAGACTCCCACTCCTAAAGGGGACGTTATCACATCGTAGTGGGCTTTCTCGTTCGGAAAACCTGTCGTCATCCCAACACCTCCATCTACTATTTTGTAGGTGGAAGTGTTTTTTTATAAATTCACATCGACTTTAATTAACTGCTTCTCCTCTTCATCGATCCCGATATACCTTAATGTTTCGGTATGTGTTTGATGGTTATAAATCCCCATGATGATTGAAATAGCAATCCCTTTGCGAAAGGCGTGATAGCCAAATGTCTTCCTTAGCGTATGCGTGCCAATTTTCCCTGAAACACCGACCTCTTTAGCTACTTGGTTAATAATGCGATAAGCTTGTTGACGTGTAATCGGCAAATCATTCTTTTTCGATTTAAAAAGATACTCGTCCTCTTTAAACTCACGAATGGCTAAATAATGATGAAGCACCGTTTTTACTTGATTATTAATATAGTGAGCTTTTTTCTCCCCACTTTTCAGATCCTTTATAAAGAGAAATTCCTTTATCTCATCTCCATCCGTAATATCTTTAACCTTCAGAGAAAGCAAATCATGCACTCTAATTCCAGTATTAACACCTAATACAAAAAACAAAAGATCTCTTAATGATTGTTTTTGTAAAATTTTTTTAATGGCATTAATTTTGTCGATATCCTTAATCGGATTGACGTACTCCACTCTACTTCCTCCTAGATTAAAAGCGAAAATGCCTTCCAAACAACCAAAGGACCACTTTTGCTATCCAAAAATCTAATGTTACTTAATTATAATTTAACAAAAACTATGTAACATTACAATTTATTTTTCCTGAAAATTTCAGAAAGTGAAAAAGTCTTCGGACAAATTTAATGCTTTTTTCACAAAAAAAATACACCCTCAGCTTTTGATATGCTCCCCATTAGGTAGACAGATAAAAAATAAAATCTGTTTATCAAATGGGGAGTATTTTTAATGGCTAAAAGTAAATATTCAAAAGAAGAGAAAATTACAATACTAAAACTCTATCAT
>JAEWDX010000340.1 GCA_023389895.1 Bacillota bacterium | reverse complement strand
CAGCGTGCCCATTTAGTCACAATCCAATTTGCCTATCATATCAATTAACTAAAGAAATGGACTGCTTATTGCAACCGGCTGAAAATATGTAAGGAGAAAAAAAGATGTCAGCTTCAGAAAAAGAATCAACAGCACTAGAGAGAGTACATAAGGGAGCACGTCCTATAGTAGCAACTATTATCTTATTTGCTGGACTAATCGGACTTCTCCTTGCTATTGGTCTCTCAGTATCATTCGGTGCAGCAGATATTGATTTTAAAACAGTTTGGACTGCTGTGTTTCAATTTAATCCAGATATAACCTCTCATCAAATTATTCAAGAAATAAGGCTACCTAGGGTAATTGGCGCCGCTTTAGTAGGTGCATGTTTTGCTGTTTCAGGGTCGATTATGCAAGGGATGACAAGGAATCCCTTGGCAGATTCTGGTCTACTAGGCTTAAATGCAGGTGCCGCCTTTATGTTGGCAATTTGCTTTGCATTTTTCCCGGGTTTACCTTATATGATTATCATTCTTTTTTCTTTTTTAGGTGCTGCATTAGGAGCGGGCATTGTATTTGGAGTTGGTTCATTGGCAAAGGGTGGATTGACACCAATCCGCTTAGTACTTGCAGGGGCAGCAGTCAGTGCTTTATTAGCTGCTTTAAGTGAAGGAATTGCGATTTATTTTCGAATTGGTCAAGATTTGGCTTTTTGGTATGCAGGTGGAGTTTCAGGAACGAAATGGGAACATTTGCAAATCATGACACCTTGGATCGCTGCTGCGTTAATTGGCGCAATTATTCTTTCTAAATCGATTACATTGCTTAGTTTAGGTGATGAAGTAGCGATAGGGCTTGGTCAGCGCACTGGAACGATTAAGCTCTTTGGAACAATTGTTGTTTTAATTTTGGCAGGTACTGCTGTTTCAGTAGTAGGGGCAGTTGGATTTGTTGGACTCATTATTCCCCATTTAACCCGTTTTTTAGTAGGCAGTGATTATCGTTGGATTATTCCTTGCTCAGCTATATTAGGAAGTTTATTAGTTGTACTTGCAGATTTCGCTGCAAGGATGATTAATCCTCCATATGAAACACCCATTGGCGCTTTAATTGCTTTAATCGGTGTGCCTTTCTTCCTCTATCTTGCACGAAAGGGAGGAAAGGAACTATGAAAAGCGAGGCTTCTAATTATCAACAAAAGAAACATCGTAAAAATACATTTGTCATTTTATCTATCTTCATCCTAATAATTATTATGTTTATTATTAGTATGAACACTGGTTATATTCGATTGACGCCGTGGGAATTAATTCAAACATTATTTGGTATGGGAACCGAGAAGCAAAGTTTAATCCTATTCGAATTTCGGCTGCCAAGAATTGTAATCTCTATTTTAGTCGGAATGGCATTAGCGGTATCAGGAAGCATACTACAAGGGATTTCTCGCAATGCATTAGCTGACCCAGGAATACTTGGGATTAATGCTGGTGCTGGATTAGCAGTCATGTTATTTATTTCATTCTTTCCATCTACGACAGCAACACCAGTGTATTTATTGCCGTTATTAGCATTTATAGGTGCTGGGCTGACTGCTGTTATTATTTATGTACTATCGTATAAACGCGGTGAAGGTATTTCACCGACAAGACTATTATTAACAGGGGTTGCCGTAGCGGCTGGGATTAGTGCTGCGATGATTGTACTTACATTAAGATTATCTCCTGAAAACTATCAATTTGTTGCAGTCTGGCTTGCTGGTAGCATTTGGGGATCGAATTGGAAATTTGTCCTTGCCCTTTTACCGTGGGTTATTATTCTTATCCCAATTGCTTATGCGAAATCACGTGCGTTAAATTCTCTTAATTTAGGTGATATTCCTGCTACTGGGCTAGGAGTTGCCATAGAAAAGGAACGGTTAATTTTACTTGCTGTCGCGGTTGGTTTAGCAGGAGCGAGTGTGTCAGTTAGTGGAGGAATTGGCTTTGTTGGCTTAATTGCTCCTCATTTAGCACGGCAATTAGTCGGAGCAAGATATCAATACTTAATCCCGACAGCCGCGTTTGTAGGTGCTCTTTTATTAATTACTGCTGATACAATTGGTCGTTGGATTTTGATGCCATCTGAAATTCCGGCGGGTATTGTTGTGTCTGTTATTGGAGCCCCGTATTTCTTATATTTACTTGCCAAGTCTAAAGCCTAGCATTTAGAAAAAATAGAACTAAAGGAGTATAAATATGAATTCAGAACAATTATATGATGTAACGATTATTGGTGGAGGTCCTGCAGGACTATTTTCTGCCTTCTATAGTGGTTTAAGAGAAATGAAGACAAAAATAATTGAATTTCAACCTTTTTTAGGTGGAAAAGTAAATGTTTATCCAGAAAAAATTATTTGGGATGTTGGCGGCCTGCCGCCTGTTACAGGTGAACAATTGATCCAGCAGATGGTTCAGCAAGGATTAACATTTGAACCTGAAGTTGTATTAGGAGAAAAAGTCGTATCGATAAATAAAAATGAGGAAGGGCATTTTATTATTCAGACAGAAACAAACGAAAAACATTTTTCAAAAACCGTTATTTTAGCAATCGGAGGAGGTATTCTAAAGCCGACAAAATTGGAGGTTGAGGGTGCGGAAGGTTTTGAAAATTCGAATTTGCATTATACTGTCCAATCGCTTGCGCGCTTCCAAGGAAAAACAGTCTTAATTTCTGGAGGAGGAAATTCTGCAGTTGATTGGGCAAATGAATTGGAGCCAATTGCGAAGAAGGTCATTTTAACGTATCGAAAGGATATGCTAAAAGGCCATGAGGCGGAAGTTACTAAATTACTTAATAGTTCTGTTGAATGCTTATTGAATACCTCGATTGAAAAACTAATTGCGGGAAGCGATTCTAGAAATATTGAAGAAGTGGAACTTTTTAGTAGTGAGAATGGAAAGCGGATTCTGCTATCTGTTGATGAAGTCATTGTTAATCATGGCTACGAGCGAAATAATGAACTCCTGTCAAATAGCAAGATAAATATTACATGGGCAAATGAATATAGTATTGCTGGAAGTCCTGAAAGTGAAACATCTGAACCAGGATTTTTTGCAGCAGGAGATATTTTGCATCATGAAGGTAAATTACATTTAATTGCCGGTGCATTTCAAGATGCAGCAAATGCGGTAAATAAAGCGAAGCAATATATTACACCTGATTCATATGAAAGAGCAATGGTTTCCTCCCATAATGAACTTTTTAAAGAAAAGAATCAAGAATTGGTAAAACACCTATATAAAGTGGAAACCCTTTAAAGAATCACGTAAATACAGGATAAAATTGGTAAAGGGCTGCCATATGCTGGCAGCCCTTTAATTATTAGGTACATTGACGTTCTATTTATTCATTCATCTTCACATTTCATAGATGATTGCTTTATTTTAATTTAATGAAGCAATATTGCCGCGGTAGTGTTCCACTATGTGCTTTCTATCCTCAAACAACGCAAGCCCTACCATCTTTTGCGTCCTTGCGACCCCGAAGTCGCGCCAGTGTGAATAAGTGTCGTCAAAAACATTTTGTAGAATGCCAAATGTTTTCGTCAACGAGTACCGAAAATAATAACCTTTTTATTATATTACGCATTCTTCTTATTGTCAAGCTGTATTATAGATTGATCTCATTTTACAAATTATAAAATATTTATTCCTCTATTGATAATTATCCTTAAATATACTAAACTTTATAAGGTTAATGATTATCATTCTCAACGAAATACAGGAGTGATGTTCTGTTTCTATTAAACAACTATTGTTAAGCTGGAGTGTGATTTCTTGTTAAAGCAATTCTTTTCCTATTATCGGCCTTACAAAGGTCTCTTTGTTGTGGATTTTTCCTGTGCGATCTTTGCGGCATTATTAGAGCTAGTATTTCCACTGGCCGTGAATCGAGTTGTTGATGATTTACTACCATCAGGGCAATGGTCAATTATTCTGTGGGCATGCGCTGGACTTCTAGCAATCTATATTGTAAGTTCTGTGCTTCAATATGTTGTCACATATTGGGGGCATATGCTTGGTGTAAATATTGAAACAGATATGAGAAAAAAATTATTTGTTCATGTGCAGAAACAATCATTTCGGTTTTTTGATAACAATAAAACCGGTCATTTAGTTTCACGAATGACAAATGATTTAATGGATATTGGTGAAATGGCACATCATGGGCCAGAGGATGTGTTTATTGCTATTATGACGTTACTCGGCGCCTTTGGGTTAATGTTCTCGATAAATCCAAACTTAGCACTGTTAACGTTTGTTATTATTCCAATAATTATTTATCTTGCATTATTTTTCAGTAGAAAAATGACAGTAGCATTTCGTAGCATGTTTTCCAATGTTGCTGATTATAATGCCCGTGTCGAAAATAATGTAAGTGGCATGAGAGTTGTTCAAGCTTTTGCGAATGAAGACCATGAAATAGCTCAATTTGCAGTAAATAATGAACGTTTTCGCCAAACAAAGCTGGCCGCCTATCGAATTATGGCTTGGAATTCATCGATAAGCAGCATTTTAATGAAAATTATTTCGATTTTTGTTTTATTATGTGGAACATGGTTTGTCCTTCAAAATCATATGACCTATGGTGAATTTATTGCTTTTATTCTTTTGTCGAATATCTTCTTAGGTCCGATCAAGCAAATTAATGCGGTTATTGAAATGTATCCAAAAGGAATCGCAGGGTTCAGACGTTATTTAGATCTACTTGAAGCAGATCCTGATATTCAAGACGGACCAGATGCTGAGGATGTACCTAATTTAAAAGGAGATATTGAATTTCATCATGTTTCCTTTGGCTATGAGGCGGGTAGTTCTATTTTAAACAATATCAATTTGTCTATCCGTTCAGGAGAAACAGTCGCTCTTGTTGGTCCTTCTGGAGCAGGGAAGACGACGATTTGCAGTTTGCTGCCCCGTTTTTATGATATTCAAGAAGGAAAAATAACAATTGATGGTGTTGATACGAAAAAAATTAAGCTCGATTCGCTTCGATCCCAAATTGGTATTGTTCAACAAGATGTATTTTTATTTGATGGGACGATACGTGAAAATATTGCCTATGGAAAATTAGATGCTACCGAAGAAGAGATCTGGGAAGCTGCTCGACGTGCACAGCTAGAAGCTGTTATTTTAGCCCAAGATCAGCAATTAAGCACATTAATAGGTGAACGTGGAGTAAAGTTGTCGGGAGGACAAAAGCAGCGCCTAGCTATCGCCCGCTTGTTCTTAAAAAATCCTTCCATCTTAATATTAGATGAAGCTACATCAGCATTGGATACGGAAACAGAAGCGGCAATTCAGCAAGCATTAGCTGAATTGACAGTTGGGAGAACAACGCTTGTTATCGCTCATCGGTTAGCCACGATTAAAGATGCCGATCGAATTGTTGTTATTACCCAAAATGGTATTGAGGAGCAGGGAAGCCACAATCAGCTTTTAACGAGCAACGGTACATATAGCCGATTGCACGAAGCGCAATTTGGTGTTTAAGATAATTTCTAAAGTGTTAGGAAACCAGGTAACTAGACAATGGAGGAGACAAGCAATGAAAAAGTTATCAATTTTATTAGTATCAATTTTAGTATTATCTGTTTTTTTGGCAGGTTGTGGAAAATCAGAGGGTGAAAACGAGAAAAATACTGAACAAGAGCAGGCTGAAAAAACAATCAAAGATGAAGGAGTAGAAAAAGAAAGAGTGATGACAGATGCACTTGGTCATGAGGTGAAGATACCTGCAAAACCAGAACGAATAATCGCATCTTACTTAGAGGATCATCTTCTGGCCTTAGGAATTAAACCTATTGCTCAATGGACTGTTAATGATGGGGCATCCATCCAAAATTACTTGCAAGATGAGTTGGAGGGAGTTCCGCTTATTCCTTATGATCTTCCATTCGAGGCGGTTATGAGTTTAAATCCAGATTTCATTCTGATTGGCACTCCTGGTACAGTTGGAGGCGGTAAATATGAGCAATACGCTAAAATTGCTCCAACTTTCGTCCTTAATAAAGAGGAAGTTAACGATTGGCATCAAGTTTTACTAAAAGTTGGTGAAGTTTTTGGCAAAGAAGAAGAAGCGAAAGAAGCATTAGCGAAGTATGAAGAGAAAGCGAAAGAAGCCAAAGAGAAGATTCTTTCTGAAGTTGGCGAACAGTCTGCTGCTGCAATTTGGGTTGTGAATAATTCTGTCTTTATGGTAAGCGAGAATGCGGCAAGTGGAGTTGTCATGTATGGTGATATAGGTCTTAAGGTTCCTAACCTTGTGAAGGAAGTATCGGCAGCCGCAACAGGCGATTGGTCTCAAGTTTCTCTTGAAAAGCTAGCCAAATTAGATGCGGATCACTTGTTCGTTATAAATAGTGATGCAAAATCCGGATCTGAATTATTTAATGATCCGCTTTGGAAAAATATCCCGGCCGTTCAGAATAACAATATTCATGAGTTTTCTCCAGAAACAAGCTGGCTATACAATGGTTCAATTGCTGCAGGACAAATCATCGATGATGTTTTGAGGAGTGTACTTAAATGATTAAAAGATCTAAATTAATAATAATGATGGCAATGTTATTCACGCTGTCTGGACTGTTAATTTCATGCAGTCAAGCAACAAAAGATTCGCAATCGAAGGAAGCTGAGAGCGGAAAGAATGAAACGGCAACAGCAGAGCATAAGGAAGAGATGAGAGACTATGAAACAGTTAAGGGTGTTGTGAAAATTCCTGTACATCCGAAGCGTATCGCTACTGACTTCTACGGTGGTGAATTACTTTCTGTTGGAGCAAATGTTGTCGGTGTTGAACCAACAGCCTTTAATAATCCATTCATTAAAGATTTACTTAAGGATGCGACTGGTGTCGGACAGCCTGTTGATGCAGAAAAGGTGTTAACACTTGATCCTGATTTAATTATTGTTATGTACGATGAAAATTATGATAAGCTTTCAGAAATTGCTCCGACTATTCATATTCCGTACGGAACAGCAACAAATATATATGAAACTGTTCAATTATTTGCTGATATTACAGGAAATCATGAGGAAGCTAATAATTTCATTAAAAAGTTTGATGATAAAGCGAAAGAAGGAAGAGAAAAACTAGCCGAATTTATTGATCCGAATGCAACCGTTGGAATCTATGAATTGACAGATAAAGGTGACTTATGGATTTTCGGCGACAATGCTGGACGTGGTGGTCAAGCATTGTACAACGCATTACAATTTAAAATGCCACATAAAAATAATAACGAAGAGCAAACAATGCAGCTCTCAATGGAAGTATTGCCAGAATATGCAGCCGAATATATGTTTTTAACAACATACGATCCTGAGAATAAAGGGGAGGAATTAAAAAAATTAAAGAATTCTCCCGTTTGGCAAGGCTTAAACGCTATGAAGAAAAACCAAGTGTTTTACAATGATTTCGACACATTTTATCGTTATGATCCACTTGCAATTTACGGACAAATCGACCTATTTGTAGATATGCTTATTGAAAGAAGCAAAGAAAATCAGGAGAAGTAAATAATTGTTGCAGCTAAATATGTAGTGTTGCATAGTAGAGGGGGCTGCTAAGTCGAAATATTGGCTTTTAGCTGCCCTTTTTTCTATATAAATAAATTGCCCTTTTTAAACCAACTCGCGAACAAATAGACCCTGGAAAAATCTAGTTAATTATTACAGGCGCATGGTGAACGAATCGGTCGTTTAAACCTTTATATGATGTGCATGTAAATACTTTTGGAAAGCAGCGGCAAAAATCTTTTATTAAATATTCTTTATGTAAGCAAATTACTAAAATAGTTCATAAAAACTTCCTCAACTTCTTCAAAGGTTGCGGTAGTAGTAGATTGGAAAGTAGTCTTATGAACCTTGGTCATTGTACTTTCAGTGTATTCTTCCTTCTCCCAAAGATATTTGCATGCTTCGATTAAATGAATCGTATCCTCACACCATTTAATCGATTGGATTTCCTGCTCGAGTCCCCTTTTTAGTACGGCTGAGCTCATGATGATTCTTGGTTTCATGACATTTCGTTCTTTTATGCTTATGATTCTATCATTGATAATCTTCTTCATTTTATCTAAACGTTGCTGTCGTTCCTTTTTATACATATGAAGCTTAAGAAGAACTTCATCAACAGGAATATTATCCATAAAAAATGTTTGCATAAGAAAAGCATCCTTCGTTTTTTGCACTTCAGAAGGGGCAAGCAGCCAATTGATTAAATCGTCTTTGCCTTTTTCCGTAATGGAATAGAGCTTTTTATCAGGCTTTCCCTCTTGCTGTACAAGCCTACATTGAATCATTTCCTCTTTTTCCAGCCTATTTAATTCTGGATAAATTTGCGAAAGATGTGAATGCCAGAAAATGCTCATGATATCATCGAATTCTTTTTTTATGTCATAACCACTTGCTTCCCATTTACTTAAAAATCCAAGTATCCCATATCGTAATGACAACGAACTTCATCCTTTCAAAAAAATCATCTTCAACTAGCCTGTTCATGCTTCTTTGCATAGCCTTTCCCTAATCGAGGAAAAACGAAAATGCCAGATATTCCAATGATGAGTAGGATAGCCGAAAAAAGGCCAACTGTGTTTAAAACACCCATCTTATTTAATAATACACCAATTAAGAGAACACCGGGCAGTGCCATCGAACTTGAAATCATCTGAAATAAACTAAACGTTCTCGTATGATGTTCGAGCGGTACGGTATCTTGCAAATAAGTAACGATAGTGACATTATAGCAGCCTATCGCAATTCCTTGCATAAAAAATAATGGGAGGATCATCAGCCAATTTGTAATAAAAATTAAGCTGACGATACTTAAGCATAATGCAAAAAGCGGTGTGATGATCAGCCATTTTCTTTCGAAACGCCGGTACCATTTAGGAGCAAACATTGCACCAATAGCGATCCCAATAAGGGAAGAGGTGCCAATAAAGCTTAAGTTTTCAACACCAACAGCTAAAATTTCAGTTAAAAAGGAAATTAAGATTAAATCAACTGAAGAAATGAAAAAGATGGCTAGAGCTAAAAAAGAAAATACCAACTTTAGCTCAGCACTAGTCAAAATGTACTTTAACCCCTCAAACATTAATGTGGAAGGACGTTTTTTCTCCGTTTGTTCTATCTTGACGAGCGGTTTAATTTGTCTAATAAAAATAAATGAAAGAAAAAGCAGGACCGCAGAAACGATTAATAATAAAGGAGGTGTAACGGATAATTTAATCATAAACGCCGTGAAAATTTGTCCTAGTATTTTTACAGCGGTAAGACCTAATTGTAGTAGACTATTAGCGCTTGGACGCTCTTCATCTTCGACAATATGAGGAAGGAGTGATTGATTCGCCGGCATAAAAAATAAATCTAAAATGCTGACAATTATTAGAAGCAAGTAAGCCCACTGATAAGGAGAGAACGGCATAAACAGAAAAAAGATGATGACAAAAGCTACACGAATCATATTTGAATAAGCCATTATCTTTTGTAATGTTTTATCACTAATCCATGCGCCAATTGGCAAAGCAAAAAAAGTAATAGGTAAATAATATGCGATGTAGAAAAATGTAAAGGCTGCTGTTCCATTTGATTGAAGCTCAATCCATTTCAATAAAGAAAAAAAGATTACAGAATCCGCAAATACATTAGAAATTCTTCCAAGAAATAAAAAGCGAAATGCCGGATTATTTATAAATAACATTAGACTTCCACCTTTCTGGAGGTAATTGGTAGTCTGATTATAATATATAATTATTTATATGTAAATATTTATATATAAATATAATCTCATGGGTGGACTTGAACAGAAAAACTTTAAAGTTGAACATAAAATCCTCTAAGTTGAACACAAATAGGCGAAAGTTGAACACAAGCCCCCGAAAGTCGAACGCATACCGTGGAAAGACCTTTGAAAATTAAGTGATTTCTAAAATATATTATTTTCAGAAGGACTTTCAGGCAATTTAGCGAAATAATAGTCAGACCAATAGAAAGGAGATTCTCAATGTTTGACAAAAAAGCGGACATCCCTAGGATTATCGAAAAATTACAAGTATTATCAAGGAGACTTTCACGGAGTCACCCGCAGTACACGATTAGTATGGAACACCTTGCCAAACGAACGGCAGGATATAACGGTGAACTTTCAATGGATTATCCACTAAGCCTCCTTCCCGCAAAAACCTACCGTATTTTGCAAGATATTCGTTTTAAAAACGCTATTAATCAATTTAGCCAGTTCGATACGCTTGTCTTATCGCAAAAATTTTTCATGAATCTTGATGTGAAGAATATTTCAGGAGAAATTTACTTCGATCAGGATTTCCATCAGCTTGTTCGAACAAAGAATGCTATGTCAGAAGCTTTCCCCGATCCGATTATGCAAATTTCTTATCAAGAGACTTTTCTAAAAAAATGGCTAAAGGAAAAGGCGAATATTCCCGATATCCCCATCTATTCCTTCGTTGTGATTAGCAGTCCGAACACATTAATCCGGGCATCAACGAAAGAACAGCGTGTGACAAATAAGATTTTTCATCGCAATTACCTCCCAACGAAAATCTCTCAGCTTGAAAAAATCCATTTAGAACCCGTTTTATCCGACAAAGAACTAAAGAGAGTTAGCCGTAAGCTCATCAAAGCTCATACACCTAATGACTCATGCGTAATGGAAAAATATCAGCTAACCGAGAAGGATATAAGAAAAGGAGTGCATTGTCCGAACTGTGCGTTTCTTCCGATGCAGAGAATTTACGGGTCGTGGTTTTGTCCTTCTTGCCAAATTAAATCCAAAACCGCTCATATATCTGCCTTGAGGGACTATTCCTTCCTATTTGGGCAGTCGATTACTAATAGAGAGGCGCGAGAGTTCCTTAAACTCGCCAATCACTCGATAACGAATCGCTTGCTTACTTCGATGAATCTAGCTTATATAGGTGGAGGGAAAAGTAGAGTATATTTTTTAGAAAATAATTTAAAGGATTAGCGATAAGGGGGGTGAACGGAAAAACTTAAAAGTTGAACATAAAATCCTCTAAGTTGAACACAAATAGGCGAAAGTTGAACACAAGCCCCCAAAAGTCGAACGCAACTAAGAAATGAAGCAGAAATTTGTTCCAACAAAAAAGAGCGAACAGTCCGTTAAGGCTGCTCGCTTAAAAAAACTCTATCCCCAAATTTCTTTAGATAGATCGACAATATATTTCAACTTTGCCCATTGCTCTTCTTCCGCCAAAATATTCCCATGGTGGGTTGAGGCAAAACCGCATTGTGGACTGATACATAATTGTTCTAATGGTACATATTTGCTTGCTTCTTCTATACGCGCTTTAATGTTTTCCTTATCTTCTAATTTGCCATGCTTCGATGTAAATACACCTAGCACGACTTGAGGACCGCCATTCGGAATATGTTCCAATGGTTGAAAATCTCCAGAGCGATCATCATCATATTCTAGGAAAAAGCCGTCCACTTTTTCTTTTGCGAATAAAATTGGGGCAATTTTAGCGTAGCTGCCTTCAAATGCCCAAGTAGATCGGTAGTTTCCACGGCACAAGTGAGTGGTGACAATAAGATCCTCCGGTTTGTCTGCTAATACGCTATTGGCAACATGGAGGGCTAACTCAATTAGTTCTTCACGGGAATGCCCACTATCATTAAATGGAATTTCCGGGGCATTCAACCCAGCAATGTATACATCATCTAGTTGTAAATAACGACAGCCTGCGTCATAAAAGGCTTTAATGGCATCGCGGTATGCTTGAATTACATCATTTGCATATTCTTCAATGTCCGGATAAATTTCTACGTTGCGGATACCTGCGTTAAATAATTGATTTGGGCTTGGGATGGTTTGTTTAGCAATGGCCCGGTTCCCAACAATTTCTTTAAATTCGATAAAATCCTTTACATGTGGGTGATCTTGGTTAAAGGCGATTTTCCCGATTACACGGACATCGTATTTTTCCGTTTCTTCCCCATTAAATTTAAAGCCATGTTCGGGGATATAGCCCTCTACTCCATCTAAATGCTCTAGAAAATCGGTATGCCAAAATCTGCGGCGAAACTCTCCATCTGTCACGGCTTGTAATCCAACTTCAATTTGTTTGTCAACGATCTTTTTAATTTCTTCTGTTTCGATCTCACGTAGTTGTTGCGTTGTAATGCTGCCTTCTTGAAACTCTTTTCTAGCCTTATGAATGCTTGCTGGTCGCAATAAACTTCCTACATGATCTGCTCTAAATGGTGCTTTTACTAATGTTTTTGTCATTTAAATTCTCTCCTTTATTTCGATATGGAAACAATGATTTCAAGTTCAAAACATGATTATGGCAAAATGGCAAAAGAACGGACTGGGAATCCACCTGCCTTTTCAGGCTTTGGACAAATATTGAAGATGATCGCCCCTTTTGCTGGTACTTTATCTAAGTTTGTTAATAATTCCACTTGAAATGTATCTTGCTCGAGGACATAATATTCGCCAATTAACGCTCCATTTTTGCGATAATCGATGGCTGCATCTGTATCAAACGTTTCATGTCCAACTGCCTTTATCTTTCTTTCTTCAAATAAAAACTTTAAGGCATCAATTCCCCAGCCCGGGCAGTGACTATAGCCCTCTGCATCCTTATTTTCGAATGCCACCTTGTTTGGCCAGCGATGACCCCAGTCTGTACGCAAGGCAACAAATGTACCCGCCTCGATTCTTCCATGCTCCCTTTCAAACTTTAAGACATCATTGAAAGTTAGGATGAAATCATTGTTTTCTTCCGCTTCCTTGGACTTATCAATTACAACAAGGGGGAGAACGAGCTCCTTTAACTTAAGTTCATCCAAGTAACGTTTGTTGCGCACGAAATGGATCGGTGCATCAATATGTGTTCCATATTGTCCAGGAAAATTAAACCGTTGTGCAAAAAAGCCATCATCATGTGTGAAAAGAGTTTGGAATTCCGCATCTTCAAAAGCTGAGAAATGTGGAGATTCTGGGCTAAACGTATGTGTGAGATCAATCCATTCTTTGCGTTGCAGAACCTCGATGGCCTTCAATAATTCATTTTCTGTGTTTACCGCTGACAATACATCACCCCATTAATAAATGTAAATAACAAAAACCCCTCTTCTAAAAATAAGAAGAGAGGTTAAAAAACCAAAAAATTCCTGCTCCTCTTATCTTCTAGCATGACGCTACTGGAATTGGCACAGTACTATTAAAAGTCTGTTGCCGAGGTATCGTAGGGCCAGTCCCTCCACCTCTCTTGATAAGAAAAAATTCAAAATATTAAATTATGTTTTACTATACACTAAAAAAACTAATAGTCAACAATTAAATTTAGAGAAAAGATAAGAGTATCATTCAACAATTCTCAAACAGAATTGATGTGTAAGAGCTAGAATCACGTCAAAAGTCCGAATGAGATTTTACGATCGAACGTAAGGAAGGTAAAATAGAAATTGCAATATTACTGCAAATGTGATAAAGTAAGCGAAAATTAGAGGTGGGAAAAATGCAATTATTTACTATTTCCTTGTCACAATTACATCATCATCTAAACTAGTCTTGCTATCCGATTTTTAAAAATCGTTAATAGGAAGGCTATTTATCATGAAACCGCATTGATTAAGTTTATCGCTTATATCAAGTGCGGTTTTTTATTTTCGAAAAAATAGGAGGAAAATCAGATGACAAAAATGGATTATCAAAATGTAAAAGGAACACAGGATTATTTACCAGAAGCTGAGGTTGTTAGAAGGGAAATTAGGAGAACATTAGAGGATGTGTTTATCCAGTATGGTTGCAAACCCTTGGAGACGCCAATCTTAAATTATACCGAGCTGCTTGCTTCGAAATACGGGGGAGGTGCTGAAATTTTAGAAGAAATGTATACACTAACAGACAGGGGAGAGAGGGATTTAGCATTACGCTATGACCTCACGATTCCATTTGCAAAGGTTGTTGCCATTAATCCAACCTTAAAGATGCCATTTAAACGTTATGAAATCGGAAAAGTATTTAGAGACGGACCGATTAAAACAGGAAGGTTCCGTGAATTTACCCAATGTGATGTAGATATTGTTGGCGTAGCATCGCAAATTGCCGAAGCGGAATTAATGATGATGGCATTAGCTACATTTGCGAAACTTGATTTAGATGTGACGATTCAATATAACAATCGAAAGCTATTAACCGGTATGCTTGAAGTGTTTAATACCGAAAAAGGAAAGAGCAATAAAGTAATCTTAATCCTTGATAAACTTGAAAAAAATGGACTTGAGGTGGTTGTTTCAGAGCTTACTGAACAAGGACTTTCACCTGCAACTGTTTCATCTATTAAGCAGTTTATAACGGATAAAAATAAGACAAACTATCAATATTTTGAGTCGTTTGCGAACGAGAATGAATTGGTAAAGCAAGGCTTAGATGAGCTTAAAGAATTGGAATCGTATATAGAAATACTAGGCGTGAAAAACCAATGTATATTTAATCCGTTTTTGGCAAGAGGATTGGAGATTTATACCGGCACGATTTATGAAATATTTCTGACGAATCAAACAATTAAATCTAGCATCGGCAGTGGCGGAAGATATGATAATGCTATCGGTGGGTTAATAGGAACGAACGAGAACTTTTCGACAGTCGGCATTTCCTTTGGGTTAGATGTAATTTATACAGCTTTAAGCCAATTAAAGAAAAGAAGGTTGGACAGTGCGAATCTAGACTTTTATGTGATTCCACTGAATACGCAGAAAGAGTCGCTTTTAGTGGCTAAATCCTTAAGAGATCAAGGATATAAGGTTGAGCTTGAAATGAGCAATAAAAGAATCGGAAAAGCCTTAGATAAAGCAAATAAGGAGAGAATTCGCAACGTCATTATTATTGGAGAAGAGGAAGTTAGAAATAATCAATATAAAATAAAAGACATGCTGTCAGGGGAAGAAAGGGTGGCGGTATTCTTATACAATAGTCGTTATATAGATTAACAGAAAAGATATAGGTGCAACCTTTTTAAAAGGGACACCTAAAGTTTTTACATACGGAAATAAGTTGTCACATTTTTAAGAGGTTGATTGGTCGAATGAGTATATAGAAGCGAACATCGGAAAACAGGAAAAAGGACCAATATTTTTACGGGCATCATTTATTACGGCCTTTTTGACGATTTTTGTTTCAGTATCTATTGCTGCCGCTATTAATCTTACAGGATGGAGACTTTTTAATTCTGAAGGGAAGCAAGTTTTTGAAATCACTGAATTTGAAGATGGGGACCCGAATTTAACATACAGTAATATCACGAGGAAATATGAAATTACCATGAATGAGATTCAGAAGGATATTCCAAAAGGTGAACTTAAATACTTTATTGCGGCTGATATTTATGAGGAAGTCGGTGGGATCGCTTTAACGATGATTCTAAATGCTGAGGAAATAGAAAGTGTAGTGGAAATCCCTGTTGAACTAAGGGAATCACTTCATTTAAGAGATGAGCTTCCGAATCAATTATTAATTAAATCAGGGTCAATGTATTATAAACTTCCTAACCGCGATCTGAATTTAGCAGAGGAAATGTATAAGGAAGCAAAGGAAAAGGGATTGGCTTATATTACTAGAGACGGAAAGTTAACAACTCATATATCAAGCATTGATCTTCACTATGAGAGCAAAAGTAAAAAATAGAAGATTCACAAACAGTCCAAATCATCATACAGTCGTATGAGGAAAGTAGTATGGTGTACACGACAGGAACGATTAATTATATAGAGATGACAAAAGATGGAATTGAGTTCTTATATAACAAAGATGGACATCAAATTTATTTTGTAAAAGAAGATGAAGCAGGAAAATTCTTAATTTCCATTTCTACTTCATGGCGGCCGGATAAATTTGTAGAGAGTGAAGAAATCGATGGATTAATCGAAATAGCCAAGACATTTTTAAATTAAATTAGATTTTGTGAAAAATAATGCATGTTTCCAGCTTTCCGAACATTAAATGATAAGGTGAAACTCAATCAGTGGGAGAGTAAAGCCTGTTAAAAGGGAATAATTGTGTTCGTAAAGCGGAGGGAACAGCGTGAGAATGAAACAGATGGCTCTATTAATGAGCGTGATCCTACTGCTGTCAGCATGTACAGCAAGAACGATGAATAAGGTAATTGAGGAAGATATCCCTTTTAATGTGAATGAGATTATTCATAAGGAAAAGGTAAAGGATGGCGTTATTTTGCTGTATTTAACCCATCAGAAATCGAAGCAAGGTGAATTCGCTGCTTTAACGGCTGCCTATTTGAAGGGAAATGATCAAGATGGCTGGAAAAATGCAGGCCATAATCATTGGGAGTATGAAGAAAATGAAGAATTAACGGTTTATACGGACGTATTTTATGACTACGATCGCAATGGTCACTTAGAAAATCGCCTGCCGGTCATTTATGGAAAGATTGAAAATAAGCAAATAACCATTGTTGAAGTGTTTGGTGACGAAGAGCGAATTGATCATGCACGGATTATCGAAAAAGAGAGCGGGCGTTACTATATGAAAATGGGCGATTACAAGAAAGCGAGAGGAGTAACCAATGGAGGTTTAGAGAGGGCAGACCAGATTAAGTAGTGGCATTGCCCATCTCGTTCATTGCTTTCTGTATTAAAAATACATAATCATTTAGAAATTCATTAATAACTTTCTCATAGTCATTTTTATTTTCATTTAATGATTGAGCGTGCACGCCATTTGTCGCAATATAGAGTTTCTTCGGTCCTGATTTTCGTTCATATAATTCTTCAGACATTGTCGGGAGGATAAAATCATCTTTCTTACTATGAATAAAAAGGATTGGATTTTTAATGTTTTCGATGACTGAAATAGGTGAGACATCTTTAATGGAATATTTCTGCCGCATGCGCAGTACTAAATCAGCAACAGGCAAAATAACCTTAGGCGGCAATTTTAGAGTCGTTTTTAATAGATGAGAAAGCTGCTCCTTAAAATCAGAGAATGGACAATCGGCAATATAAAAATCCGCACCATCTTCAAGCATTCCTGCATATAGCAGCATCGTTGCCGCGCCCATAGACTCACCATGGATACCAATTTGAATATCGGCACCTTTTGCATTTTTTAACCAGTCGATAACAGCTTTGAGATCAAATTTTTCATAATGACCAAAACTCGTCGTCTTACCACCGGATTCTCCATGGCGGCGATGGTCATAAATAACGGCATTAAATCCACGCTTCAAAAAAAGGTTCATATATTTAATGGAGTTTATTTTATTCTCTGTTACGCCATGTGAAATAACGATATAGCGTTTACTTTTGTATCGTTCTATAACGATTGCTTTTAAAAAATAGCCAAATGGCGAAGGAATCAGCACCTCCTCTTTTGGCAAACTTTCAAATTCAATAGGGTTGAAGCGTCCAGCTTCTTTCTCTCGATTGACGATAACATCATCCGCTTTTTTCTTCATATACATAAGCCGATTCGTAAAATAAACACCGATTGATGTGATAAAAAGAAGGAAAGAAATAAAGTAGCGAGTAAAACGAAGAAGTCTTTTCATATTTATCCCCTTTAGTCATTCTTTTCTTTATGTTACCATTTAATGAAGAAAATAAACCATCAAATAAAAAAGTCACTCAAAAAGAGGCCGTTTCATTGAATTTTCCGACAACGAAACCGATATGTCACATATTGTTCATAATTCTAATTTATTACATGGAGTGATAAATGGTTATAATTAAATAAAATGAATATTTTTTCTTCGAGCTTGGACTCCTAAAAGGAAACTCATGGATAAAAGCCTGGGTCGTTATTACCCACAGGGTATTTTGGGAAACTGAAATGCCTATCACATTTATAAAGAAGGAGGATATCTTGGACGTTCCGAAAATCCAACCTTTTTTGTGTTGGTTTTTTTGTATTCTACGGGAAAAATCAGTAAGGAGTGTAATGATAATGAAGGGATTAGTTAGGAGTAGAGACTCCATAAAAAATCATAAAACAATGAAATTTTTTAAATTAGATGTTGAGAAATCCACCGACAAGGAAATGGATTGCAATCATCCGATCTATTTATTGAAATTAGAAAATCAAAAGCTAGAAAGATTAGTCGATTCAAAAATTCGTGTCTATTTAGATGCTTTCGATAGGAAGGCTACGCTCGAGAATGCAAATCTACTTTTTGAAGCTTGTTTTCTTTTATTTGAGATTGATAAGCATTATCGCCGGATAGAAAAGCTATTAACCCCGTTTTTACAAGAGTATGTGAATGATACCCATAGCCATGTAAATTTAACATGGAGGCACTATGATTTTATTCGTGATAATTTAAGCTATGTTATGCAAAAACTCATCCAGTATAATGGTGAAAAACAAACGGTTATCGTTTTATTGAAAACGATATTATATGAAATTGGCCAAATAATTGAAAAGGAAGAAAATATTTTATTTCCGCTCGCTTTAAATCATTTGAAAAAAAGTGAATGGCGTAAAATAAAAAAAGAGAGCAGCAGAATTGGCTATTGCTTTTCTGTCTCGGAAACAACTGATTGGAAATCGAATCAGAAGGTATCCTCATAATTCAGAAACAAAACAACACTCGTGATCTAAAGATGTAGAACTTAGATTATGAGTGTTGTTTTTCTAATTATGGATAAAATGATAGTTCACTAATCTTCGATAAAATTGGTAGGGTGATCATTTTCTATCTTTCTTCTTCCTGAAGTCGATAATAGGTACTCTCGATCGGATGGGTTAAGTACGGCTTAACAAGCTCAACGGCCTCGATGAGTTTGTTTAAATCAATATTCGTCTCGATTCCCATTCTTTCTAGCATATAGACAACATCCTCTGTTGCTGCATTTCCAGCAGCGCCAGGGGCAAATGGGCAGCCTCCAAGACCCCCAGCTGACGTATCGAATCGATCAATTCCCGCTTGCATGGAAGCGAATATATTTGTCAATGCAAGATTCCTCGTGTCATGGAAATGGGCAGTTAGTAAGGTTGAGGGAAATTGAGACTTTAAACAGCTAAATAGTGCAAATGATTCATCAGGAGTAGCCATGCCAATTGTATCGGCAATACTTAGCTCATCAACACCTGCATCGATAAATTGCTGGCAGAGGGCTACAGTGTCCTCTATTTTCATTTTTCCTTCGTACGGACAATAAAAGGCTGTTGAAATACAAGCACGGATAAAAAAGTGTTTTTGCTTTAATTCAGCAATCAATGGGATTAGCTCACTCATACTTTCCTTCGTTGATTTATTTATGTTATTCATATTAAATGTGTTGCTCACCCCAACGAAAACAGCAACAGCATTACAATCAGTTTGCAAGACCCTTTCCATTCCCTTTCGATTCGGAATAAGCACAAGATTACGAGTGTGATGATCAACACATTCAGAAACAACTTGAGCCGCATCAGCCATTTGTGGCACCCATTTTGGAGAAACAAAAGAAGTTAACTCTAATTCGGTTAGACCTGCCTTTTTTAACTTGTTGATAAAATCAATCTTTGCTTTCGTCGGCACAAAGGCTTTTTCATTTTGGAGCCCATCGCGAGCGCCCACCTCAATAATGGTTACTTTTCTAGGCAATGGTAAAGTCATGATCTCTTCTCCGTTCTCATAGTTTAATAAAGGAATAGCTTTAAAGCGTTTAGGCTGGGGATTTGAACCTATCAGCCCATAAAATCCAACCATTTTGCAGAGCTACAATTATTACAGATTTTCCGAACGAGAAAGTCAACTACGGTGTGATAGCCCCCCCTTAGGGGTGGGAGTCTCAACATTATTGTAATTTGAATGAACTTATAAAAGCAAGAATAATGGAAATTTTGACAAAATTAAAGGGTTTCTCTGTTTTTTCTCGAACTACATTAATTAAATGAAAGAAATAGGAGAAAGGATGAATTTAATGTCACAAATTGAAGTTGTTATTGTTAGTGCTGTTCGGACAGCAATCGGTAATTTTAACGGTGGTCTAAAGGATATATCGGCTACAGAGCTTGGTGCAGCAGTAATTAAAGGCGCTCTTGAAAAATCAGGTGTAAGACCGGACCAGGTGGATGAGGTCATTTTAGGAAATGTGTTGCAAGCTGGACTTGGCCAAAATCCGGCAAGACAGGCAGCGTTAAAAGCAGGGCTTCCTGAAAGCGTTTCCGCAATGACCATTAATAAAGTATGCGGCTCAGGACTAAAAGCTGTTCATTTAGCAACACAGGCGATTTTGGCTGGGGATGCAGAAATTATTGTCTCGGGTGGCATGGAAAATATGAGTCAAGCTCCATATATTTTAAACAACGCACGAAATGGTTTCAAGATGGGGAATCAGCAGCTGATTGATTCAATGATTGTAGACGGGTTAACATGTGCTTTTAATCATTATCATATGGGCATAACTGCCGAAAACCTTTGCGATAGATATGAACTAACAAGAGAAGAGCAAGATGAATTTTCAGTACAAAGCCAGGAAAAAGCCGTTCATGCGATTGAAGCAGGTAAATTTAAAGCTGAGATCATCCCTGTTGAAATTCCGCAAAGAAAAAGCGATCCGATTATGTTTGATACAGATGAGTATCCGAAAAAAGGAACAACAGCTGAAAAATTGGCTAGTTTACGTCCAGCCTTCAAAAAAGATGGCAGTGTAACAGCTGGAAATGCGTCAGGCATTAACGACGGGGCGGCCGTTCTTATTTTAATGAGCAAGAAAAAAGCAGAGGAACTAAAGATTCAGCCGCTGGTGACCATTAAGGCAAATACAAATGCCGGTGTAGATCCAAGCATTATGGGGATTGCACCTGTCCAAGCTGTGAAAAAGGCACTAGAAAAAGCTGCGATTTCAATGGAGGACATCGATTTAATCGAGGCAAATGAGGCGTTCGCTGCTCAATCATTAGCGGTTGCTCGCGAGCTTCATTTTAATAAAGAAATCGTAAATGTGAATGGCGGGGCAATTGCTTTAGGACATCCGATTGGAGCAAGTGGAGCAAGAATTCTTGTCACATTAATTCATGAAATGCAAAAGAGACAAGCGAGAACAGGATTAGCAACACTTTGCATTGGAGGTGGGCAAGGAGTTGCGACTATTGTCGAGCTAGTTTAATTCAAGAAGAGCTTGAGAATATTGGAGCGAATGATGATAGAAGGAAATGATGAAGGAAAGAACGGGTGAAAACTCTGTTTATGTGCGATTTAATAAATTTTGACAATGCGAATAGATGCGAGGGGAGATAACATGAAACAAATTTACACTTCCTTTCAAGAGGCGGTAAAGGATATTCATGATGGGGCCACTCTGATGGTGGGAGGATTTGGACTATGCGGAATACCGGAAAATCTCATTCTTGCCTTAATGGAAAAAGGTGTTCAGAACTTAACCATTATTTCGAACAACTGCGGCATTGATGAGTGGGGACTTGGCCTGCTGTTAAAAAATAAACAAATTAAGAAAATGATCGGTTCTTATGTAGGGGAAAACAAAGAATTTGAACGGCAGGTTCTCTCAGGGGAATTGGATGTTGAACTATTACCGCAAGGAACACTTGCAGAAAAAATCCGTGCAGGTGGAGCAGGGATTCCTGCCTTTTACACACCAGCAGGGGTGGGAACGCCGATTGCAGATGGAAAGGAAACAAAAATTTTTCATGGAAATGAATATTTGCTGGAGGAAGCTTTAACCGCGGACTTCAGTTTAGTTAGGGCATGGAAAGGAGATAAGATGGGGAATCTCATCTATCATAAAACGGCGAGAAACTTTAATCCGATGATCGCAGCAGCTGGAAAAGTGACCATTGCTGAAGTAGAACGCCTTTACGAAATTGGTGAGCTTGATTCGAATGCTATTCACACTCCAAGTATTTATGTTCAAGCTTTAATTGAGGGAGAACAGGAAAAGCGGATTGAAAGGCTGACGGTGAATGAAGGAGGTGCTGTCAATGAGTAATGGTAAAGCGGCAGTTCGTGAAAAAATAGCGAAACGAGCAGAACGGGAAATTGAAACTGGCTTTTATGTTAATCTAGGAATCGGGATGCCGACCTTAGTCGCTAATTATATTTCTAAAGATAAACAAGTCATTCTACAATCAGAAAATGGCTTGCTTGGAATCGGTCCATACCCTTTTCGGACCGACGTTGATCCAGATTTAATTAATGCTGGAAAGGAAACCGTCACAGCCATTTCCGGGGCTGCTTATTTTGATAGTGCTGAATCCTTTGCGATGATTCGCGGAGGTCATGTGAATATCGCCATCCTTGGCGGAATGGAAGTCTCTGAAAAGGGTGATTTGGCTAACTGGATGATCCCAGGTAAGATGATTAAAGGGATGGGCGGTGCGATGGATCTTGTTCATGGAGCAGGGAAGATTATTGTGATCATGGATCATACGAATAAAAATGGCGATTCGAAAATCTTGAAGGAATGCACGCTACCGTTGACAGGAAAGGCTGTAGTGAATCGGATTATTACAGAGAGAGCCGTTATGGATGTGACGGATTCTGGTTTAAAGCTTGTTGAAGTCGCAAAAGGTTACACAGTTGAGGATATCATCCAATCGACAGAGGCAGCGCTAAATGTGGATGAAAATATTAAATTGGACGCTTATTAAAATTCAGCATCAGCATGAGCTTATGGTATAATAAATGACAAAAAGATTTCATGAGGCGATTCAAATGAAAAAGAAAAAACAAGTAACTCAAACGAAATTAGACGATAAACCAATGACACTTGGTGACATGTTAACCAATGATATTATGGAGCAATTAAAAGGAAAAAAACAAGAACTAAAAGCGGTTGAAGATAAACAAAAAGATGAGGAAGAACAGCGCAAAAAAGAAGAACGTAGACGAAAAGAAAAAAATAAAAGTTTTGAAGAATTGCTCGGAGAAAGTGATTTGAATTGGCAAAAGTTTAAATAACTATGGAGAAATTTTCAAAGGGGTGTCTACAAGTCAGAAAACTTTAGATACCCCTTTTAATTTTCCGGAAAATTACCTATGCTGCTTATAAATATTCATTTTTGTTATTTCTCTAATAGTAGTTAGCTCCCAATCTGTAAGCGGATGAGCACGGATAGCTTTTGCGTTCTCGTGAATTTGCTCAACTGAGCTTGCACCTGCAATGACAGAGGAGACAGCAGGATTAACTAAATTGTATTGAAGGGCAATTTCATTCATAGAGCGTGTTGCTGTGATTTTTTCTCGGATCTGTGGGAGCATTTCTGCTAATTCTGCAAAATGATAATCTAAATAACCATTTTCAGATGCCTTCGCTAGCATTTTAGCGCTTAGCAGCCCGTTAGCAAGCGGTCCCCTTGTAACAGTGCCAATATTATTTTTTTGAAGAAGCGGCAAGATTTCCTCTTCTGGGCGACGATCCAAAATGCTATATTGCATCATGACTGAAACGATATTTGATTTTTCTACATATTCGCGAATGACATTTGGCCGTATCGAAGAAATCCCATAATAACGGATATATCCTTCAGCACAAAGTTCCTCAAATGCCTCAATGGTTTCCTCAATTGGATCTTCGATTGTTCCGCCATGTAGCTGAAATAAATCGATATAATCTGTACCAAGTCTTTTTAAGCTGTTTTTAACTGCCTCTTTTATATATCGTTTAGATGGATCCCAGCTCCAGCCATCTGTTTGTTCATTCCAGCGGTTGCCCGCCTTTGTCGCAATAATGACTTGCTCTCTAACCTTTTTCAGAGCTTTCCCGACAAGCTGTTCGTTTTCCCCGTAATCGTAGAGATCAGCTGTGTCGAAATAATTCACACCTTCTTGTAAAGCAGCTTCGATGATTGCCTCAGCTTTTTTCGACTCAGTCCCGAGAGACATACACCCAAGTCCAAGCTCACTAACATACAATTCTGATTTACCTAATCGTCTTTTTTTCATAAAGATACCTCTAATCTTCTTATTTCCTTCTATTTTAAGATAAATCTATATTAATTTCGAGATAGATGACAGATATCGCTTACTTTTAGAAGGAAATCCGCCATTTTTTAAATATATCGCTTACTTATTGAAATATATCCGTCACTTCAATTAAATACAACGAATTTCCTCCCTAATCCCAGACTTATATCGATAAATCTTCATGCATCCTCACCTAACTAAAGTATGATAATATGTATGAGTAAAAGATAAACGGATTAGAACAGGAGTGGCCTAAGACGATGGAGCGACTAGAAGAAAAGACAATCAATACAGAGGAAATTTTCAGCGGAAAAGTGATTAAGCTTCAAATAGAAGATGTGGAGCTTCCAAATGGAAAGATAGCTAAACGTGAAATTATTAAACATCCTGGAGCAGTTGCTGTGCTCGCGATAACGGATGATAATAAGATCGTCATGGTTGAGCAATATCGTAAAGCTCTTGAAAAAACAATTATTGAAATTCCTGCTGGAAAACTCGAGCGTGGAGAAGATCCACTAGATTGCGCGAAAAGGGAGCTTGAGGAAGAAACAGGTTATGAATGCTTGGAAATAAAAAAGCTCATTTCATTTTATACATCTCCAGGATTTGCTGACGAAATCATTCATCTCTATATCGCTACTGGGCTAAGAAAAAAGGAAAATGCTGCCTCACCCGATGAAGATGAATTTCTTAATTTACTAGAAATGACGCTTGAAGACGCTGAAAAACTGATAGAGGAAGAGAAAATACATGATGCGAAAACAGCGTATGCCATTTCATACATGCAATTACAAAAGGCGTTGAATAAATAATGAATGATTATTATGCGGATTTACATATCCATATTGGGAGAACAATGACTGGAAAGCCTGTTAAAATAACGGGTGCAAAATCATTAACATTTACGAATATTATTGAGCATGCGAGGAATGAGAAAGGCTTGAATATCATCGGCATCATTGATTGCCATTCACCAGAAGTACTTCTTGAAATCGAGCAGCTAATGGAAGCGGGGGATATTATCGAGCATGAAGACGGTGGATTCATGTTTGGCGATTTAACCATTATTCCAGGATCAGAACTTGAGATTTACGATGAAAATTGCCACGGCCCCATTCATGTTCTCTGCTTTTTTCCAACATTAGAAAAAATGAAGCTTTTTTCACATTGGCTCTCTCATCATCTGAAGAATATTACTCTTAGTTCGCAAAGAATTTACGTATCTGGCCGTGACCTTCAGCAAAAGACGAAGGAACTCGGCGGTTTGTTTATCCCTGCTCATGTATTTACACCTTTTAAAAGCCTGTACGGAAAAGGGGTTAATAAATCATTAACGGAAGTGTTTAATAAAGAACAAATTGATGCGATTGAGCTTGGACTAAGCTCAGATACATTTATGGCTGATAAAATTGAAGAACTGCATCATTATTCCTTTATTACAAATTCAGATGCTCATTCATTGAAAAAGATTGCAAGGGAATACCAAGTCCTTTCCTTGAATGAACCAACCTTCCACGAAATAGAAAAAGCATTAAAGGGTATGGGTGGACGGAAAATAAAAGCAAATTATGGCCTGGACCCGCTCTTAGGCAAATACCATGGAACAACATGTGCGCAATGTGTTGAGCCAAGCGCTCCTAATAGTACTGTGTGCACTCATTGCGGCAGTACGAAATTCATTAAAGGAGTCGCAGATAGAATTGCTGAATTAAAAACATCAAGTTCTACATCAGCAAATCGCCCACCATATATTCATCAAGTTCCCCTAGAATTTATTCCGGGACTAGGTGCTAAAATGCTCGAAAAATTATTAAATCATTTCGGGACAGAAATGGCGATTTTACACAAAGTCTCCCAAGAAAAGCTTGCAGAAATCATCCCAGCAAAAACAGCGGAACTAATTGTGAAGGCTAGAGAGGGGAAACTTAGCTTAACCGCAGGCGGCGGGGGTAAGTACGGGAAAATTGCAGATTAAAAGTTATAGGAGCTAAACATCTCATGAACAAAAAAGACATTGCAAATATACGTAAGCAATTCAAATTTAATAATGATTTAATGAAAATTACTGATATCTTTAATGTGTATATTAGAAAGGAAAGCAGTGATATTTACCATCAGGAGAGCCATCCCTTTCCGATGTTAGATATGGAACATCAAGAATTATTTATGAGTAACTTCAAAAAAGTATTAACTGGGCAAATGGATATAAAACTATTTGAAGTGAGGTTTCAAAAGGAAGTAGAAAATCATAGTCAGCTTATTTTACAAACAGGGCTGCAAACGAATGATGTAGGAGAATGGAAAGAGCAAATGCTCCTACTCGTTGAAAAAATGTTCAAAGATGTTCAATATGAGATGGACATTGTTGTGACCTTTATTCGCGGGGAATATTTTAAACCGACGAAAAAAACGAATGAGGAAACAGAAGAGGATGCTCGGGATGAAGTTTATTCACATTCCTTTATATTATGC
>JAEWDX010000324.1 GCA_023389895.1 Bacillota bacterium | reverse complement strand
CGAATGATATATTGAGAAACAACGTACAAAGAAAGTAAAAACCGAACTATTACGAAGTACTTAATTGTAGCTTCGTAAAATAGTTCGGTTTTTTTATTGGCTAAAATACTTTTGTCCCAGCCTCTTTCGAATTTCTTGCTCGTGATTATTATAAATTCCATAAGAAATTAGAAATGAATGTAAAATCATCATTTCAGACCTCTTTCATCAATTTTTTAGAAGGTACATATAAAGAAAAGTATGACAGGAACAATCATTGGATACTCCCCTTCGATCTGTAAATAGGTGGGGAATATTTGACGCTTACATTCTTAATTAAAAATAGGATAATGGTCATACCTCCTAATATGAACAAAATAGTCATTTTGTCTTTTAATGGTGACTGACACCATAGCCAATTATAAAAAATTTTATAAGCTTTTAAAGGTTTAAGAATATCTTTAACGAATACCTAATAATGTTACTATTGTGATACTTAAATATTGAAAGGTAGTGATACATATGGAAACACTACAAACATTTTTAAAAGATATCAATGACCAAATGCAAGTATTACTTAAAGCTGGGACCCAATCAAGCTGGATGGCCCAAACAACTGGAGACCCTGAGTGGGCTGCTAAATTAAGTGAAGCTGAAACTCGATACAATCTTTTATTCTCTTCAAAAGATACATACGAGAAAACAAAACAATTTCTAGCAACGGAAAACTTAACGGAGATCGAAAAACGCCAGCTTCAACTTCTACTAAACGAAATGGAAGGTAACCAACTCCCTGAAGAAGTGATTGCTGATTTATCAAAACGCTCATCTGAACTAAATTTATTATTTAACACGTACTTACCTGAAGTGGATGGAAAGAAGTATTCTGCCAATGATATTCGAGAGATATTGGTTAATAGTGATGACCAAAAATTACGCAAAAAAGTATGGTCTGCAAGTAAGGAAGTTGGTAAAGTCGTAGAAAAAGACCTGCTTGAGCTTGTGAAGAAGCGCAATGAAGCTGCACAGCTACTTGGTTATGATAACCATCATCAAATGGGCTTTGCTCTTCAAGAACTTGACCGTGACGAGGTATTCGCTATTTTCAACAAACTTATTGCTCAATCAGATGAAGCCTATCGCTCGATGAAGAAAGAACTAGATGAACGCTTAGCAACTAGATTTGGGATTAATCCAGAGGATATACGCCCTTGGCATTATGTCGATCCCTTTTTCCAAGAGGCACCACCATCTGATTCAACCAATCTAGATCCTTTTTACCAAGGGAAGGATATTGTCCAAATAACAACAGATACGTTTAACTCAATGGGAATCGAAATTGATGACCTATATGCAAAAAGCGATTTGTTCCCTAGAGAAAAGAAAAACCCAACAGCCTTTTGCACAGATATTGACCGCGAAGGTGACGTTCGTGTCCTTTGTAACTTAATGGAAGATTCGTATTGGATGGAAACGAACCTACATGAGTTTGGCCATGCGGCTTACTTCAAATATGTAGACTCTAGTCTTCCATTCGGATTACGTACAGTAAGTCATACCTTAACAACCGAATCGATCGCGATGTTATTTGGAAAAATGGGCAAAGACCCTCGTTGGTTAAAGCGCTTCTTACAAGTTGATGAAGCAACAATAAATGGACTTGCTCCTGAATTAGAAAAGTACCAACAGTTACAAATGCTTATTGCAGCAAGATGGATTATTACCTTTGTATTTTTTGAAAAAGAACTGTACGAAAATCCCGATCAAGATTTAAACGCTTTATGGTGGAAAACAGTAAATGAAGTTCAGCTAGTCACTCCTCCTGATGCAACTGATAATCCCGATTGGGCTGCAAAAATTCATTTTACACTCGCACCTGTTTACTACCAAAATTATCTACTTGGAGAATTAATGGCAGCACAGCTTCTTCGTCATATTGAAACGAAGATTTCTCCTGAATTTTTCACAAAAGAAACGGGAGAAATGCTCATCAATCAATTCTTCAAACCAGCTGCCCTTTATAACTGGAATGAAAAAATTGGCCGTGTAACGGGTGAAAAATTAAACCCTGCCCACTTTGTTGATGTTTATTGTAAAACCCAGGCAAAAATTAATTTGTAAAAAAAAAGGATAGCTAGGACCATATGAGATATGCTCCCAATTGGGTGCAGTTCAATGGTCTAAGCTATCCTTTTTCTATTATTTTGCCTCTATTTATGATACGGTTCACCGTAACAAGAGTAACTGCAAACTCATTCAAATGATCTATAAATATTTACTTTTTCTTATTAGTGTAAAAGCAGAATATCCACTTTGAACTGGGGCTAAGTGGATATTCTTTTTTTGTGATCCTGTATGTTCCTACTTCTCATGAGGATTACCTATCAGCATAGACATCAATACTATAATATATATTTGATAAGTGGAATGAAACAGTTGACATAGTTGCCCAATATTAATTGTAGTCATTGTTCAAGTACTGAATATAAAAAATAAAATCGATTGTTATTTACCTATTAAATGTCGGTGCATAGTCGAAACTCCTTTATCTCAACATTCTCACTTCGTGCTGATTGATATAAGAAATCTAAACTAAATTCATCTGAAATATTACTACTGTCGTAAATCAGAATAATATCAATCTCCTTTAATTTTTCTGATAAATTAAATAAACCTTCACATGACCCAATATAATCAAAAATTGCTTCAACGAGCGACCAATTCCGTTTTTTTATATATGCCCTCATTTCCTCCAATTTACGGTCTATTTCTTCGGACATATATCCATATATAATTATTTTTTTAATAGTATCCCCTCGCCATTCTTTATATTATTACTGCTGCTTCTCATAAACAAATTATACTTTAACCTCTTATATAGATAAAACAATCTCTATTTCACATTGAACAAAGTATTTTTTTTTACTCATTGACGAAAATACGTTCTATTTGTTATGATTATGTCAAAATCATTCCCAGCGAAAACTAGAAACGAGAGAGTTGATAAAATTGAAGGAAAATAAACTCAATGAATTTTCCATTTTAAGGGAAAAAACTGGTTATTCTGTTAAACAGACTGCCAAACTATTTTCAAAAAGTGAAAGAACCATTTATCGGTGGGAAAAAGGAGAAAGTTTTCCTAGCACACAAGTTATAGAAACACTAAAAATAATTGCAGATCCAAAAACCAATGCTTACAATGCACAAACACCCAACTTTAAATTTATAGATTTATTTGCAGGGATAGGCGGGCTTAGACGTGCTTTTGAATCAATCGGTGGAGCATGTGTATTTACCAGTGAATGGGATACTGCATGTAGGAAAACGTATCAAGCCAATTACGAGTGTTCTCATGAAATACTTGGTGATATTAGAGACGTTGATCTAGAAAGTATGCCAGAGTATGATGTTTTATTAGCTGGATTCCCTTGTCAGCCTTTTTCTATTGCGGGAGTTTCAAAGAAAAACTCACTTGGAAAGCCACATGGTTTTAGAGATGATACTCAAGGAACGCTTTTCTTTGATGTGGCTCAGATGATTGAATATCACCGTCCAAAGGCTTTTCTACTTGAAAATGTAAAAAACCTAGTTGGACATGATAAAGGCCGAACTTTTAAAGTAATCATGAGGACATTAAAAGAGGAGTTAGGTTATAATGTCGATTACAAAGTCATTAATGCAAAAGGATGGGTTCCTCAAAACAGAGAACGTATTTTTATTGTTGGATTCCGAGATAATTTAGAGTTTTCTTTCGACAATTTTATACTCAAAAATCCTTTAAGTGGTCCAAAATTGAAATCAATCTTACATCCTGAAGATGGTAGTGAGGCTCCAGAGTTCCCTTTTACTGATGAAAAAACAGGAAAAGTAGTAGATAAATATACTCTTAGTGATAAACTTTGGAGTTATTTACAAGGATATGCTGAAAAACATAGGCTAAAAGGGAATGGCTTTGGTTATGGGCTAAATGGTCCAAATGATGTTGCAAGAACCCTCTCTGCTAGGTATTATAAAGATGGGTCAGAAATTTTAATTAAACAGGACGGAAAAAATCCACGAAGACTTACACCTAGAGAATGTGCTAGATTGATGGGATTTGATCGAGAAGGACAAGCATCATTCCAAATTCCAGTTTCTGATACACAAGCATACAAACAATTCGGAAATTCCGTTGTTCTTCCAGTAGTTGAGGCAGTCGCCCAATTTATGCTTCCTTATATTCTTAGAGCTATGAAAGACACTTCACTAGATAAGAACAAACAACTTGATTTTTTTAAAATCCTAGAACATGCCTAATATTATTTAATATTGGGTTTTTTTCTTAGGCATTGACCTAAAAATTAACTCAAGGATGTTGGAAAAATGAAAAAAGGATTTCTTTCACAATACTTTATAGGAATAGCCATTAAAAAACTTAGTTCGGTAGAAGTTGACATCCAAAGGTCAAATCAACATGAGTTTAATGGAAGTAAACCCCTTCGCAACTTACTTGGAAGTGAGCGTTTAAATGATTATCCAGTTACATTTGTCTGGCTTGGAGATGAAAACGAAGGCATTTCTGAAGAAGGAAAAGTAACATGGTATGATGCTAGAGAAAAACACCCTACACGTACTGAATGGAGATTATACTTTAAGAGTAATCCAGTAATCGACTGGGCTCAAGAAGGTGATCTATTAATTGTAGCCATCAGACCCAATGATCAAGTTTATATGATCGTGGTGAAAGCTGATTCTACATTTGAAAATCAACTTTTATGGCTATTTGGAGTAAATGATGAAATAAGTTTTAATTTTAATTTCCAATCAATAGTTGATGGACATGACCCGAAAGTAGATTTTGCTGTTCGCTATATCTTAGAAGAAATGGGCATTGAAATACAAGAACCTGATTCAGTGCTGTTAGACACCTTAATTGAGCCATACATTGATAAAGGATTTCCTACAACTAAAGAGTTTTCTATTCTTGCACGAAAATCCGTTAATGATAGTTGTCCAATCGAACAACCTGATCTTACTTTGGTTAAATGGATGGAACAAGAAGAAAAATTATTTAAACGATTAGAGCGTTACATTGTACACGACAAACTAGAACAAG
>JAEWDX010000322.1 GCA_023389895.1 Bacillota bacterium | reverse complement strand
CGAATGATATATTGAGAAACAACGTACAAAGAAAGTAAAAACCGAACTATTACGAAGTACTTAATTGTAGCTTCGTAAAATAGTTCGGTTTTTTTATTGGCTAAAATACTTTTGTCCCAGCCTCTTTTAATTGTTCGTAAAATCAAGGTTTTACGCAAAGTTCTCTTAGGACTACTTAAGGAGGTGAGGGGCACCAAATAAATGATTATTATTTTTAAACAAATAGGAGGGAATATTTTGATAGGCTATTTTCCAGCACCGTATAAAGATGAAATAATGTATAGCATTTTTGCAAGATATTCACACCATAGTGGGATAGAAACAAAGGCTCGGGTAATTAAAGAATTAATAAATTCAAACTCTGTCGGAATGACACCAGAATTTAATCGAATAAAAAATCTAGCTAAAAATGTAAAACATTTTTCAAAAGAATATTCAACAGAATTCTTTATTAGTAATCATACAACGATTCCGCTGTTTAGACCCTTTGACTCAAAATTAAGAACACAGAAGTTTGATAGACCATATTTTTATAAAAAAAGTAAAGTACATGCTTTTCGTGGTGACGATGTTATTTCAAAAGAGAAACTATACTTTTGTAAATCTTGTTTGAAAGAACAATTTGAAAGATTAGGTGAAGGTTATTGGGATAGATTATTTCAAAGTCCAGGTGTTTTTGTTTGCGACAAACACAGTGAGTTTCTGCAAATTCACAGTGTGAATTTGGTTAAAGATAGCAATCCACAATTAATAAAACCTGAAGAAACTTTATTATTAATGCCAGAAATAAATATTGATACAGAGATAATCGATGAGTTAGCAAATATAACCGAAAATATTAGATATTTTTTTGAAAATGAAATAGGTTTTATGGAAAGTGTGAAATTATATTCAAAATATATGGTGCTATTAAAAGCTAAAGGAATTGCTATACCAAAGAATAAAATGAAGAGCAAACTTGGCCATTTAATTAATAAAAGTTTTAGGGACGAAACATTAAATTTAATAAATTCTAATCCTAAAACAATTAACTGGTTGGAACAATTTTTTTATGAAAAGGGGGCCAGTAAAATGATTCATCCAGTTAGGCATGTGATATTAATGCTAACACTAGCTGGATCAGTAAAAAACTTTTTAGAAGGTGAGTTTGTATTTGAGCCATTTGGAAAAGGACCTTGGTTATGTATTAATCCATTATCTGAGCACTATTTAAAGAAAGTTGTTACTAATGTTGAGATTGGCGTTTATAAATCGAATAGAAATCGATATCAAGGTGATTTTATTTGTGAGTGTGGATATATGTATAGGTTGATGGATAATGAACAAAGTCCCATGGAGTTAAGATTTCCCAACAGCCGAGTGGTTAAAAGAGGTCACGTATGGGAGAAAAAAATGGATGAATTAATAAATAACGGGGTTTCTGCAAAGAAATTATCAGAGATTACACATCTTAGTGTATTTCCAGTATATAAGATAATAAAAAATATGAAAGAACCTTTAAAGAATGAAAATGATGAAAAGAGGAAAATAAAAAGGGAACAAAAAACAAAAGACAATAGAATAAAATGGGAGAAATTAGTAAAAGATAATCCCGGTTCGACACGTTATGAAATATCTAGGTTAAATAGAACTGCTTATACGTGGTTACATGAGCACGATCAGGAATGGCTTTATGAAAATTCTCCTGCATCTCAAAGAGGAAAAGTAAAGAGCAAACTAAAAATTGATGATAATAAGCTGTTAAAAAAAGCAAAAAGTGTACTTGCAAATTGGTCAAATGAAGAAGAAAACTGTGGAAAGTTAATTTGGAAAACTCTTACTGTTATTTCTAAGAAAATAGGCCAAACTCATCTGAAGGAAAAAAGTAATAGCTTGCCTCTTACATATGATTTTGTAAGTAGATCAACAGAAACAATTGAAGAATTTGAAATAAGGAAATGTCAAAAAATTCTAAATGGAAAATTCAGAGAGGAACGTGTTTCTAAATATAGTTTAACTATTGAGGCGAACCTCTACAGAATATTAAAGCCGGCAGCAGAAAAATGTATTGATCAACTTATAGAAACACACAATAAGAAGTTTGAGACAAAATGACCATTTAAAAGGGAGGATACAAAGTGGCTAAAAGAAAAACAAGATGGACAGAGGAAAAAATTGCTAAATACATTAAAGAAGGTAGAGGAAGTGGTGAATTAGAAAACTATAAACCATGGATAACCAATCAGGATTTTGCTTCTAAAGGTAGAACACATAGACCTAAGAGTTGGAAGACAGACAGAATGATGCAGCTATTTTCTGATATTGAGGATCATTATATGTACATATTAGATTGGGCTGAAAATGTAATCGATATTAGGGAACAATTCCCTCTAGATAGAGAAATAACAACAAAAATTGCCGATTCAAAAAACATCTTGCATTCGACAGATAAGGATACTGGTACCTCTATTGTAATGACAACGGATTTTTTGATAACTGTAAGGGGGAAAAACGGGTATGAATTTTGGGCCAGAAGTATTAAACCTTCCGAAGATTTAAATGATAAAAGAGTTTTAGAAAAGCTAGAAATAGAGAGACAGTATTGGCATGAGCAGAATGTTGAATGGGGTATTGTGTCTGAATCAGATATCCCAAAAAGTTTATAGGAAAATATCAAATATTTTTATGAAAATTACAATTTGGAAGAGGGAAACATTTCTTTGGCAGATTTGTTACTCGATGAGTTAAAGTCAAATGAAGGTATTATATTAAGGATAATTGACTTCTTTGATAAGAAATACAGATTGGAAGATGGAACTGGTTTAAGTGTTTTTAAACATGTGCTTGCAAGAAAAAAGGTTAGGGTAAACATGCTGAAAGATATAGATCTGAGACAAGATGTAAGTATCTTAAAATTTGTAGACTCAGAAGACGAGGAGAAGACATCTTGAATATATACACAAATGAGATTCTTTTTGATAAAGAAAATAGAAAAATTTACAGGATATTGTGGGTGAGTGAAAACAATAAATATACCTTTTTGATTGATACACAAGACAAAAATGCTTTTCCCTTATTGAGAAATGTGCAGGACCTAACGGATATGATTATTGAAGGGGGGCTAATTAAAGAGGATCCAACGTCTAGAAATCTAAGTGATGGAAAGGTTACAGATAAAGCATTATCAATGAGAGATGATGCATGGGAAATTATAAAAGATGTTGTTACTAAGGAGCCAGATATATTTTTCAGTAACAAAAGGGGACACTTAGTTCAAGAAATTATGAAGAAATACAATGTAAGTAAGCCTACAATTTATAAATATCTTAGAAGATATTGGCAAGGCGGGAAAATCCCTGATGCACTATTACCTCACTTTGTAAATTGTGGTGGAAAAGGGAAGAAAAAGCGGCCTAAGAGGAAAATGGGGCGGCCAGCAAAATTTAAAGAATTAGAATCAAGAGTGATTGTAGATGAAAAGGTAAAAAAAGAATTCCGTGTGGCATTACAGACATATTATTTTAATCAAAAGAAGCCTAGCTTACCTCATGCGTATAGAATGATGGTTAGAAGGTTTTATTTGGAGGATGAATACTATGATAAGGGCGTGAAAAAAGTTAAGCTCAAAGATCAAAGTAGTATCCCTACTGAAAACGAACTTAGATATTTTTTAAGAACAGAGTATACAGAAAAGCAAAAGATAATTCCACGAATTGGTAGAACAAAATACGAACAAAATTTTCGTGAATTAATGGGATCTTCTACTTATGAAGCATTTGGTCCTGGTTCTAGATTTCAGATAGACGCAACTATTGCGGATGTATATTTAATCTCTGAATATAATGCAGATTGGATTATTGGAAGGCCAGTAGTTTATTTGGTAGTTGATGTTTTTAGTCGCCTAGTAGCAGGGTTATATGTCGGTTTAGAAGGCCCTTCTTGGTTAGGAGCAATGATGGCAATTGCAAATACAGTCAGTGATAAACAGGTTTTTTGCAGTGAATATGGTATTACCATTAGGAAAGAGGAATGGCCATGTGAGCACCTGCCTAAAAGCCTTCTTGCAGATAGAGGAGAATTTGAAGGATACAATGTAGAACGATTAGTAAATGCATTTAATCTAGATCCGGAAAACGCTGCTCCTTATCGTGCAGATTGGAAAGGGATTGTTGAAAAATACTTTGATATTTTTCAAGGAAGAGTAAAACCGTTTTTACCTGGTTATATTGATAAGGATTTTAGGGAAAGAGGAACCAAAGATTATCGATTGGATGCAAAGCTAACTTTAAAAGATTTTACTAAGATCATGGTTGCAGAAGTCATTTTCCATAATAATCATCACTTTATAAAAGACTATCCAAGGGATAAAGACATGATCAAAGATGATGTTCAGCCAATTCCGATAGAGTTGTGGAATTGGGGTGTGAAGAGACGCTCTGGACAGCTTACTTATCATACTCCTGACAAAATTAAGCTTAATCTTTTACCTCGGGATGTTGCCACAGTAACAGAAAAGGGAATTAAGTATAAAAAGATGCATTACATATGTGATAAAGCAATAAAAGAATCCTGGTTTTCGACAGCAAACATAAAAGGGTCATGGAAAGTCAATGTAGCTTATGACCCTCGAAATATGTCAACGTTGTATTTATTAAGTGATAATGAAATGTCTTTTGAAACTTGCACAATAGTTGACTATGAAGAGAATAGATTCGGAAACATGACTTTGGAAGAAGTTAATTATTTGATTGAGTATGAAGATTTTCAAAAGGGAAAACATGAACATCCGGAGCTTACGGAGAGTATTAACTTCATAAATCAAGTTGATACCATCGTAACTTCCGCTGTTCAAAGTGCAAATGAAAATCAAAGTAAAGATATTAGTAATAAACAAAAGGTTAGTGAGATAGCAGAACATCGAGCATTTGAAAAAGAAAGTTTGAGGGAAAAAGAACTGTTTAGATTTGAATCTCACGAAGAAATAGTAAACGATAAAGTAGATTCTAAAGAAAATGCAGAACAAGAATATAGAAGGAAATCCATAAAAGAAATATTAAAAGAGAATACCGATGGGGAACAAAAACATGGATGATCAAAACAAAAAATTTAAAGAAGCAGTTTATATTGATCAGGAAATAGAGGAGTATAGAGGGAATCCGTTGATAGAGGCACTACCCCCAATCTTTTCAATATCTGATGCTTATGAAAAAATGCTTTTTAAACCACTGTATCACGAGAAAGAAAGACAATTATCTGAGGAGCTCAGATATCATATGCTTTTTCGGTTACAGCAATTTTTTCAACCGGTAGCTCAACATCTAGACTTAGAAAGAAGGATATCAAGACTTCTTCGTTCAGGATATGTATCAAGAAATCCCATAGGGATTGATGAAGTTAAATTTCTTAATGGAAGAAGGACTGATTTATCAACATCAGCATCCAGTTTCACTCTGATGGGTTTTTCAGGAATTGGAAAGACATCCGCTATTGAAAATGTTCTATCACTATATCCCCAAGTTATTTT
>JAEWDX010000283.1 GCA_023389895.1 Bacillota bacterium | reverse complement strand
TTTACATCTGGGACAACTTCAAAGCCAAAAGGCGTTGTGCTGACCCATTGCAATTTATTGTATTCAGGAATATTTACGGCTTGGCAGCTTTCCATTAGACCAGATGATCGTTTCTTAACAATCATGCCAGCGTTCCATGTTGATTATCAACTTAGTGCCTTAATGCCAGTGATTTCTGCTGGTGCAACAATGATTACTGTAGAAAAATATAGCGCAAGAAGGTTTTGGAAGCAAGTCTGTGACTATAAAGCGACAATTACAGAGTGTATCCCGATGATGATTCGAACAATGATGCTTAAGCCGCAGCAGGAATGGGAAAGGAATCATAATGTTCGAGAAGTGTTCTTCTATCTTACACTTTCTGAGAAGGAAAAACAGGCTTTTGAAGAGCGCTTTAATGTTCGTCTTTTTAGCTCTTATGGCTTGAGTGAATCGCTCGTCGGTATCATTACAGATTCACCATGTGGACCGAGAAATTTTCCTTCAATTGGCAAGCCAGGCTTATCCTATGAAGCAAAAATAATTGATGAAGATGGCAATGGACTCCCACCTAATACAATTGGTGAGATTTATATAAAAGGTGTTCCTGGAAGAACGATTATGAAGGAATATTATAATGACCCTGTAGAAACAGAGAAAGCTTTAAATGCTGAGGGCTGGTTGCATACTGGGGATAAGGGATATGTAGATGAGTCAGGCTGGTTTTTCTTCGTTGATCGCAAAGTAAATATGATAAAACGGTCTGGAGAGAATATCTCGACAACTGAAATTGAAAATATTCTTATGTCCCATCCAAAAATTGTGGAAGCCGCAGTAAAAGGTGTACCTGATCCGATTCGCGATGAGGCAGTGAAGGCCTTTATTGTCTTAAAAGATGGTGAAGATCTTTGCGCAAAGGAAATACTTGAATATTGCAGCACTCATATGGCCGAATTTAAAGTGCCGTCCATTATAGAAATTAGGAAAGACTTACCACGAACATGCACTTATAAGGTACAGAAAAAATTATTGAAATAAAAACAAAGCATTAAACAAAAAGGAGTTTAAAATAACGTACTAATAATTGTGAAATTATTCACAAATTATATAGATTTATTTATAGATGTAAATTATGAATAAAGGGGGTGGTTAAAGAAAGCGCGGTTATAGAGTCATAGAATCATATGTAAAGAAATTGTATGAATCAACGATTAACTACCTTTTATTAAAATGATGGATCATAAAGAGAGGAAGATTAAAATGACAATTAAAACAGAAATGGTTGGACAAACATTTGGCCCTTTTGTAACAGAATATGATTTCAAAGATTTAATTCTTTTCGCGCTTGGCTGCGGTGCTGGTGTCGATGGAAAAACGGATCTTCAATATGTTTATGAAAAAGATTTAAAAATTCTTCCGATGTTTGCAGCAATGCCGATTGTAGATAGTGAAGTTACTAAAACAATTGATTATGGCTACAACTATGCAGGATCACTTCACTGGGGATTTGATTTACAGTTTCATCAACCACTAACAAAATTATCAGGTAAATTAAGCACACACGTCCTACTTAAAGGACTATATGACCGTGGAGCAGATAGAGGATTATTAGCTCAGCATGTAGGCGATACTTATGATGAAACAGGTACTAAAATATTTACAAATGAAAGCTGGGACTGCTTGATTTATGATGGTGGCTTTGGTGGTCCAAAACCGCCAAAAGATATTGTTGAAATTCCAGATAGAGAACCAGACTTTGAGGTTGAAGAGCGAATTCCTGAAAACCAAGCATTAATCTATCGCTTATCGGGGGATTATCACCCTCAACATATTGATTGGGAGTATGCAAAAGCGAATGGCCAAATGAAGCCGATTCTTCATGCGGTTAGTTTTGCAGGAGTGGCATGTCGTCATTTCATTAATACCATTATTCCAGGAGAGCCTGAAAGATTAACACGTTTCAAAACGCGTATTACTGCATCACTTCTTCCAGGGGCTACACTTAAAACACAAATGTGGAAAATGGGTGAAAATAAAGTCCATTTTAGAGTAATTGATGCGTATACACAAGCAAAGCCTTACTTAAACTTCGGCATTATTGAATGGAAATAATAGACTTCACAAAAGAGTTAGTTTAATAGAAGTAGAAGAAATCCTTTTTGTAATAAAATTTTGATAGGAAGCATGGGCGAAGCCTAATAAGAATATTGGAAATAAGGATGCATTCTTAGCATGCTTCAGAAATATTGCTATTAGCTGCTTCGCTTAACTTCTATATGTGCTGAGAAAATAAATTGATGTTTTTATAGATAATTGAATGTCCTGTAGATAATTGATGTCTTGAAAAGATATTTGAAATAGTTAGTGGAATTATTGGCTTCTCTAAAGTCAGTCTGTTTATTAAATAAGGCTAGAATGTTAGTTGCACGGCTGAAAAAGGAGCGCTGAAGCTAATGGTAGTCCTTTGCTTAATTAAGTGTACTCGGAAAAATGTCGCTTTAATTGATTAAGGAGGGTGTACCAAAAAGGGAGATAATGAGTATGCAATCAAAAAAAACGCTCGACGATTTTGAATTAACGCCTTTTCTAAAGAAGATGATTTTGTTCGCCAGTGGCGGTCCATTCTTAGATGGCTATGTCCTCGTTATCATTGGTGTTGCTTTAACTCAATTAGGACCCGAACTGAATTTAGATGCACATTGGAGTGCTTTAGTTGGAGTTGCTGCCTTAGTAGGGATTTTTATAGGCACTGCTCTATTTGGATATGTAACCGATTTAATAGGACGCCAAAAAATGTTTACGATCGATATTATTGCAATTGCAATCATTTCCATTGCGACGATGTTTGTTTCTACTCCAATGCAGCTTGTTATTATGCGATTTTTAATTGGAATTGTTATTGGGGCGGACTATCCAATCGCGACCTCTTTAGTAGCAGAATTTACTCCACGAAAGTATCGGGCACTCTCTATCGGATTTATTGCAGCGGTTTGGTATGTAGGTGCAACCGTGGCGGATATCGTAGGCTATTATTTGTGCGATGTAGAAGGTGGCTGGAGGTGGATGCTAGGAAGCGCTGTCATTCCTTGTATAATCCTCTTAATCGGAAGGTGGGGCACTCCTGAATCACCTCGATGGCTGGCACGCAAAGGGCGTGTTGATGAGGCTCGTGCCATTGTAAAAAAATTATTTGGTGATGATGTAGAATTAGAGCCCGAAGAAGTACAAAAGACTCGATATAGCAAGCTATTTACAAAAGGTTATTTTCGAAGAATGATGTTTATTGGAGCGATTTGGTCATGTCAAGTTGTTCCGATGTTTGGTCTATACACATTCGGTCCACAAATCATGAGTGCATTTGGATTTGGGGCAGGAAAGCAAGCAATTTTAGGTGATATCGTTATTAGTATGTTTTTCTTACTTGGATGTATTCCAGCAATGTTTTGGCTAAATTCCATCGGTCGTCGTCCACTGTTGATTTGGAGTTTCGCCATGATGAGTATATCTTTAGCCGTTTTAGGAATTTTCCCATCCGCAAATATTTGGATTGTTGTGGCAGCCTTTGGAGCATATGCTTTCTTTTCTGGTGGTCCTGGAATATTACAATGGCTTTATCCAAATGAGCTTTTTCCAACTGAAATTCGTGCTTCAGCAGTAGGTGCAGCGATGGCAATTAGCCGAATTGGAACCGTTCTATCTACGTATGCCCTGCCTATTTTCATGGGTTCATATGGAATCGGTCCAACGATGCTAGTCGGAGTTGGCATCACGGTTATTGGGCTTATTGTGTCTATTGTGATGGCTCCTGAGACAAAGGGAATGACCTTAGCTGAATCAAGTTCGTTGGATTATAAAGGTTAGGAAACTATGGCGAGGAGAGTAGAGTAGCCAATGAATTTAAAATCAAAAATGTTAATATGTTTATTGGTACCTGTCATTATATTTATTGGAATGTTAAGCTATTATGCTTACTACACATCTAAAGAGGCGTTACGAGAACAAATTCTTCAAACCAATCAATTTACAACTAAATATTACAGTGAATTTATTTATAAAGATTTAGTCAAGCATGAAGTTATTACTCGGGATTTTGCAACGATTTTAGCAAAAAAAGATATGTCTATGAAGGAACTGAATGATTTTGTTAAGTATCCTTTAGATAAGGAGAACGAGATTACTACAATTGCTTTTGCGTTTGAGGACCAAAGATATGTAGATAGTGATAATTGGATACCGCCAAGTGATTATGATCATCGGAAAAGAGAGTGGTATCAGCAAATTTTTGCATCTGATGGTGCTCCAATCTATTCTAATGTTTATCGTGATATAACAACTGAAGATAATTACCTTTTATCTGTTGTAGGTACACCTATTTTTAGAAACGGCAAAAAATTTGGTGTAGTAACTTCAAATGTAAATTTAGAAGATTTACTGCATAAATTGAAAGACGTAAAGATTGGAAAAACAGGCTATGTTTTTGTCGTAAGTAATAAAGGTGAATTAGTTAGCCATCCAACGTTTAAGCCAGATGAATTGCTACAAGACGTTTACGATGGCAGCTTGAAAAATCTTTATCAAAAAATTCAAACTGAGCAAAATGTAGTTGAAACCATTGAGATTGATGGAATAAATAAATTGATTACTTCAGCTCCAATCGGAGATACCGGCTGGTTTTTATGCTCAAGTGTTGAAACGTCTGAATTGTTTGCGAAAGTAGATGCAATGGCTTTCGGACTTGCTACTGGTGGTGTCATTGTTGTCCTTATATTATGTTTAATTATCATCTTTTTAACGATGAAGATAACAAAAGGGCTTCAAATTATGATGAAGCAATCGCTTGAGATGGCAGATGGCAATTTTCATGAATCTCCACTGATGATCAGATCAAGTGATGAAATCGGCAAGCTTGCGCAATCCTTTCAAGAAATGAAAGAGAAGCTTCGCCACTTAATTACTCACGTCAATACTTCAGCTGAGCATTTAGCTGCATCAAGTGAGGAATTGACAGCAAGCGCGGAGCAATCGTCTCAAGCTGCAGAACAAATCGCTAATTCAATTACGTCAGTAGCATGCGGATCTGATAATCAGATGAAATCTGTGCAACAGGTTGTGAATACTTCTACTCGGATTTCGGAAGATGTTAATCATTTATTTGGAAATGTATCCGTCATTCTTGATAAATCTCAACATACCGCTGAAAAATCTCAATCTGGTAAAGACATTGTCGGGAAGGTCATTACCCAGATGGAAACGATTGAACAAAGTACGACAATATCATCAGAATTAGTAAGTAGTCTTGGCGAACGTTCTAAAGAAATTGGTCAGATTGTTGATACGATTTCGAGCATAGCAGGACAGACGAATTTATTAGCTTTAAATGCAGCAATTGAAGCAGCACGTGCTGGAGAGCATGGTAAAGGCTTTGCGGTAGTTGCTAATGAAGTAGGGAAACTCGCCGAACAATCGCAAAGAGAGGCAAAACAAATCTCTGAGCTAATTGAAAGAATTCAATCGGATACAGATAAAGTCATCCTATCAATGTTAGAAGAGAAGAAAGAAGTCGCTTTAGGCTCTGAGGTTGTTTATGAAGCACAGAAAGTATTTGGCGATATTGATATGATGATTGCGGAAGTTTCGACAATGGCAGAAAAAATCCAACAAATAACGGAACAAATTACAGATGGTAGTAAGGAAATCAATGAGGAAATTCAGAAAATAGATGAAGTAAGTAAGGAAAATGCTGACGAGACACAGACGATATCAGCCGCAACTGAAGAACAGGCGGCATCGATGGAGGAAATGTCTTCGGCTAGTCAGAGCCTGGCTAATTTGGCGCAAGAGCTGCACAATGCAATAAATAAATTTAAAATTTAATGTTTTCTAAGCTATTATGGACGATGGAGGAACATGATGCTAATTAATGGGAATGAAATAAAAACGGTTGCCATCGTTGGTACAGGCGTCATTGGTGCTGGCTGGGCAGCGAGATTACTTCATAGAGGCATTAACGTAATCGCAACGAATCCAAGAGAGTCTGCTGAGGAAGAAATAAGAGAGGTAGTAGCCAACGCAGAGGCAGCTTTAGAGAGAATAATTGCTGTTCCAGCTGACAAGAAAGGTAAGCTCTTTTTTACACCTAATTTGCAGGAAGCTGTAGCAGAGGCAGATTATATTCAAGAAAATGTTCGTGAAGTAGAGGAGATTAAAATTCCCCTACTGAAGGAAATTTCACGATATGCTAAGCCCAATGCCATAATTGGCTCAAGCACTTCTGGACTTTTACCATCAAGACTGCAATCACAAATGATAAATCCGGAGAGGTTTGTAGTTGCTCATCCCTTTAATCCGGTATACTTATTGCCGTTAGTAGAAGTTGTAGGAGGAGAAAAAACGTCAGATGATGCGATTGATAAAGCATCCCAATTTTACGAAATGATCGGGATGAAGCCTTTAAAGGTAAGAGTCGAAATCGATGGTTTCATCGCAGATCGATTACTAGAAGCTCTTTGGCGAGAAATATTACATATGGTGAATGACAATATTGCCACAACGGATGAAATAGATCAGGCGATCATCTATGGTGCCGGTATAAGATGGGCATTTATGGGGACGAACTTAACTTATTGGCTAGCTGGTGGTAAAAAAGGCATGAGACATTTCATGAGTCAATTCGGTCCCGCATTAAAATTACCATGGACAAAATTAGAAGCACCAGAGCTTACCGAAGAATTGATCGAAAAAATGGTAAATGGTACAAATGAACAATCAAAAGGGCTTGAACTTCGTGAATTAGAAAAATTAAGAGATCAATGTATCGTTTCAATTATGGAAGCTTTAGCACAGTACGACTATGCTTCCGGAAAAATATTAAACAAGGATAGAGCGATGCAAAAGGAAAGGCTTTCTTAATAGATGACAAGATATACAGAGAAAAAATAACCTTAACACTTTGGCTTAGAGAATGCTAAAAGTGTTAAGGTTATTTTTTGGTCAGATCTGAACTTCATTGTAAATTATTCAATGTGAATTTCATGCTGGATATCGATAGTTAATCGTTTCAGCTTATAGAATAGGCATTGTCTAGTCAAACCTAATTCAATGGCAGTTTGATTCATATTGCCGTTATTTCGTTTCAGAGCTTGTATTAATAGATCCTTTTCAACCTGGAGCATGATCTGTTTATAGTCATTGCTTTTTGGCATGACGATAGGAAGAATATGACAATGATTGTTTTTGTCCTGAAGGAATGCAGGTAAATGCTTTACGAGTATGGAAGTGTCAGTAGGATCAATCATATTCATGGCATGCTCAATACAATGACTTAATTCACGAACATTTCCTGGCCAGCTATGGTTTTCCAATATTTGAATGACCTCCGCAGATAGTTCACTGACTTTTCTCCCTAAAATCTTATTATATTTGTTAATGTAAAACCATGATAATGTAATGATATCCTCCTGCCTTTCTCGTAAAGGAGGAGATTCTAATGTGACAACAGCTAATCTATAATAGAAATCGCTTCGTAGTTTTTCAGTCTCAATCGCTTCGATCGGGTCAATATTCATCGCACTAATAATTCGGGGGTTAATCGGGATTTCTTTGTTTCCCCCCACTCGACGAATGCGATTTGTCTCCAATGCTCTCAGCAGCTTAGACTGAAGAACGATACTCATCGAATTAAGCTCATCAAGGAAAAGTGTGCCACTTTTTGCCTCTTCAAATAATCCGGGCTTATCTTCCGCTCCAGTAAATGCCCCCTTACTTGTTCCAAAAAGGATACTTTCTAATAACGTTTCTGGAATAGCTGAACAGTTGACGGCAATAAAAGGCTCTTTCGCCCTTGAGCTTTCATTATGTAAGCTCTGGGCAAAAAGCTCCTTTCCTGTACCGGTTTCCCCTAAAATCATAATGCGAGATTCAGAACGCGCCATTCTTTTCGCCGTTTTAATGACGCCTTTCATACGATCTCCTGAACCGATAATGTCATCGAAGCAAAATTGGGTTCCGTTATTATTTGATTTTTGTACTTGTTTATTAAGTGCTTTTTGAAGCTGTAATACTGTGTCTGTAAGCGCTTGGATTTTACTTGTATCACGGCTAATGGCAATGGAGCCAATGACTTCTTTCCCAGAACAAACCGGATAAATATCCATAACAAGCTCAACTGTTTTTCCGTTGACAGAAGGATATTTTAAAATTGTATTTTTCAATGCTCGTTTTTCAAATATTGCTTTAATATGCACACTATTTTCTTCGCCTAATTTGTAAACATCCAATACATTTTTTCCTAATATATCACTAGTTGCGTAACCATCTATGTCTTCAAAGTCTTTTGATACAAAAACAATTTTCCCAGTTGCATCAACGATTGAAAAATAGCAATCCTCTAAACCATTTAATGATCTAATGATCAGATCATAGTCCGCATTTATATGTTGGAAACATGGTTCATGTTCGTTTAAGCTTATCTGAGATTTTGACAGATTGCTTCCAGTCATTTTGTGCATCTCCTTAATCTCATTATTTTTTTATAAACTGCTTGAAACAGAGCTGTGAAAACCACAATTATATTGATGTCCGAGATAGCTTGAGTCTCACTTTATTTTCTCATATTTTCTATTGAAAACGACTGTTGAAAAACGAACGTTTTATTAAAGTTTTCGTTCATACTGAAGGGAAAACAGGGAGAAGGGGTTGTCCACTTTTCGGACAATCCCTTCTCCCTGTTTTACGATCGTTTGATACGCTTTTTGCAGTTAAATTTAAGCTGCTATTTTGCTTCATTCATCCTTCTTTTTTCCTGCAAGAGTTTCATAGGCTGCGTCATCTGGAGCGTCTCCGTTTGGCCAGTCATATATTTTGTCAGGGAAATCAGGACGTTCTTGAGCATTAATATAGGCTGCAAGATTCATCGCTTCTTCGTCTGTTAAGGAACCAGGTGCATATCCACCTATTTCAGCTTTAGGCATAAAGGTTTGAATAAAGCCGGCAGCTGTTCGCTTTCTAGCCATTCCAGCACCAATATTATAAGAATCATCACCCCATAAAGCTAAGCCAGCTGGCGCATCAGCACCACTACCATGGCATGTGATACATGCTTTCTTATAAAGCTCTTCACCTTTTGCAAT